>NZ_JALKIK010000003.1:0-171193 GCF_023050955.1 Anaerobiospirillum sp. NML120511 | reverse complement strand
GGCACAACGCACACCCTGAGTTTGAGTTTATTTTCACTCCTACTACCTCATCATGGTGCAACCCGGTTGAAGCACACTTCAGCATTTACTCCAATGCAGTGCTCAAAGGAGCATCATGGAATAGCGTGGATGAGCTTGAATCTGCCTCTTTGAAGTGGTACCAGGAATATGAAAAAAATCCTATTCCTTTCAATATCCAGTTCAACCTTGAAAATCACCTGATTTCAAGGAGAAGAATTCTGGAGCAAATGAAGAAGCGTTTTGAGCATATTGTTGAACGATGCAAAAATGGTCTGCGTCTGAACAATTCAGGCTACTGCTACTTCTATACAATTGGACTGTACCTGTTCAGGCTTACATCTGAAAAGGCTCCCAGCTCTAAAGCTGTCAAGGAATACAAGGATAAGCTTACCCGTATGCTTGGATTTTGATATCCCCCTGTATCCGGCTATGTCAGGGGGTGGGTCAAAACTTTTGAAATTTAGTACTAGTCACCGCACGGGTGAGTTCAATAAGCTCGTGATTCAGTTTCTTCACCGCATGGTGTTGAACTTCGCTGTCAAAGAACACGTGGTATCTGAGCTCCTCACTGGCATGGCCGGATGCCTCCTTACCCTCTGCCTCAGCAGGTGCAGTGGCTGGTGCCACTGCTGATACCTCAGCTGATGCCGGTGCTGGTGCAGGTGATGGTGCTGGTACAGGCGCCGCATCACAGCTGTATGCCCTGGTATAAGCTGCGTAGTGCATGGATTGAGAATCAAGCTCGATAAAAGTGCTGTTACCGCAGATATTATCTTTAATAGCCTTGCTGATAACCTCCTGTACTGCTGCTCCTTCTCCTTTGTTGCAGTTGACTACAAAAGTATGACCACTACGCAAAAGCTCACCGACAGCCTCATCAGAAGGACGACCTCGGTCCACAACAATGCAGGTTTTGCCTGAGGATACATTGCAGGACTCAAGCTTCTTCATAATGCTTTGTAAAGCACAACATTCACTGTCCTGACCGTCATAAAGCACGTAGAAAAAAGGAAATCCGAGCTTATCAGCATCACATACGAACTGTACATAAGGCTGATCCTTGAAAGCACCATCCTTGCTACTGTCCATTTCGCCAAACATGCCTTCATTGTTCTTGCGCTTAAATGAACATCCATCAACTGCTGCAATTATTCCTGAGTTCAAAACTCTCCCTGATTTCCCCTTGAAATATTCCTCGAGGAAGTTCTGGTGGAAGCAGTCAATGAATGCCTTATCAACATGATTGATGTATTTGAGAAAGCTGCTGCGTCTTCCTGAAACACAATCGGCTACAGCGTGCTCGGAGCAGAAATTTGGCAGGCCCTCACAAGTGCTTTCACCTGAAACAATCATGTTGTAGACCACAGTCTCAATGTGGTTAGCACCATGCAATGCATCTTTTGTCCTGACTTTACATATCTGCTCAAAGGTCTTTACCAGAGCTGCTCTTACACCTGTTTTAAATGACAGGTGATCAAGATAGAGCACTGATCCGGCCATCTTTGTACATATTTGACTGCCATCAGTATCAGTAAGGGTCTTGTTGTTCAGAACTTTGCGCTTTGCTTCAAACGAAGATTCAAAACCGTCTGATGGATAAGTACCGACTGGTGCACCGTCTGCGCTCCTGGTCACCCTGCCGCTGTCATCAAGCTCATAGCCGTGATGCCCTATAAGTGCGGATATCTGCTCTCGATCTGACTTATTGTCTGCAGTCTGACCGGAAATCCTGGTACAGGTCAATGTTCCATCCGGGTTGCGGACAACAATGTAGTCTCTGAGCTCAGGATTACTGTCGAGGAACTCCTCATAGAAGCAGATAACTCCGCTATCCCCGCCTCCAATAATCTTGCCTACAGTTTTGCGGTTAATCGTGCGTGAGCGTCCTTTCCTGATGACGTTTCCGTCAGCATCCTTGACGGCTGGCTCCCATATTCCAGTGTAGGTAAAAACATAGGTGTAGTCCTTGTTCTTATGGAGCTTAAGTGGGGGCATGGCTACAGGAGAGACTGTCATATAAAATCCTTGACTGATAATTAACTTATCGTTATTTCAACGAATTATCGTTCAATGAATAAGTACTATTTCAGACTAATTTTACTGTAAAGCAGTGCAATTTGGCCAAAGAAACTGCGAATAGTCAAGCTGACAGTGACAGGACTCGTAAATCCCTGCCTGCAGACCACTCCCCCAGAACAATCGACACATTCCAGCCCCCACTGCCTCATCGGCTAAGCCTCATAATCAAGCCTGCAACCAGTGACTTCAGCTGTCCTTAAGCTGTTATTAAAGCACAACGCGCTCTGGTTACCTGATTACAGGTACGCCCTGTCTGCACAGCCATCAAGGCAGCGGCCCGAGCTTTCCTGTACCCTTACCGCCTCAACAGAACTTCGTTCCACCGTCTGCGATCAAAACAACAGCCCCATTAAGTCAAAAGGCACCATCCGATAAGGGATGATGCCTTTTAATCCATATGACCTGCGAAGCTGATGCCCTGCAGGTGAAACTGTTAGTCCTTCTTGCTGCGACGGGCAGTGGTCTTTACCCTGGCGGTACCAGATTCAGCCCTGGCCTTTGCTGCTGCCTTAGGAGCAGCCTTACGGGCTGGCTTTGCCTTGGCCTTAGCCTCTGGCTTGTCCTCGGCTGCGGCATCTGCTGCGGTAGTTGCAGCCCTGGCCTTTGACACTGCAGTCTTGCGGGCTGGCTTTGCCTTGGCCTTAGCCTCTGGCTTGTCCTCGGCTGCGGCATCTGCTGCGGTAGTTGCAGCCCTGGCCTTTGACACTGCAGTCTTGCGGGCTGGCTTTGCCTTAGCCTCTGGCTTGTCCTCGGCTGCGGCATCTGCAGCTGTTGCAGCCCTGGCCTTTGATGTTGCCTTAGGATTTGCCTTGCGGGCTGGCTTTGCCTTGGCCTTAGCCTCTGGCTTGTCCTCGGCTGCTGCATCTGCTGCTGTTGCAGCCCTGGCCTTTGACACTGCAGTCTTGCGGGCTGGTCTGGCCTTGGCCTTAGCCTCTGGCTTATCCTCAGCTGCGGCTTCTGCTGCGGCTGCAGCCCTGGCCTTGGATGCCGCAGTCTTGCGGGCTGGCTTTGCTTTGGCCTTAGCCTCTGGCTTTGCCCTGGCCTCAGGCTCATCACCGGCTGCGGAAGCTGTTGCCTCTGCTGCCTTGGCTCTGGTGATGGCCTTGCGACGGGCGCGTGGCTTTGCCGGGACGGCTGCATCATTGCCTGGGAGGGCGGCTGCATCGTCGCCGGAGAGGGCAGCGTTGGCTGCGGCGTTGGCGACGGCCTCGGCAGCGGCGGCGTCAGCAGCATCAGCTACAGGGTCAGCCTCAAGGGAGACATCATGGCCAGGCTGCTCCAGAGCGGCCTGACTGCCCCTGTTCTCGCCAGCCATCATCTCCTCATAATTGAGGTACTGACCCTTTGGATCGCCATCGTCTATGTTGCATAACTCAACCAGCGAGCAGTCGCCAAAGTCGTTTTTAACCACCATGGACACTCTTGAAGTGATGTAGGAGGCGGCAAAGGTGCGAGGCTGGCGCAGTACGGCTGCCAGCGGGTTGCGAACGCGGGCAAGCTTCTTACGGGTCTCGGTGACTACCTGAGGCAGCTGTCCTGATGAAGAGGCAACTCCGATTTCAAGCACAATAGCTGAATGATTGTCATAAATAGTCAGATTGTTGTGCTCATTGACATTAATGCCACTGTTATACGGATCAGCCATCAGCGCAAAGAGATTGAGGCTGGAGAGCATGCGCTCATGCTCGCCAAACTGACGTTCAATTGGGCGTATGCTCATAAAGAATGGTGCCGGAGCACTCTCATCAAGCTTCTTCTTCATCAGGCCTGGATGACTGCTTTCCATGCGCTTGATAAGGTCGGTAACAGCCTCCAGAATCTCAAGCTCCAGCTCGCTGTCACCATTCTCATGAGCCAGAAGCATTATGCGACGCATGGTGATTGCCTTGCCCACTGAGTCAGGTACAGAAAGTGCGGACTTAAAGAGCTTACGCAGCGCTGTACTTTCCCTGGTGGCTGTGCCATCCGGGCTGACAGACTGGCTGCCAGCATGGCTGCCCGACGCGTTGTCAGATGCTGCGCCGTACTGCAGGCCGGCTGCATCTTCCTGGGCTGAGGAGGAAACACCTCTGACTGGTCGTCCTCTTGCGCTGGTAATACCTTTGCCGGCCGCTTTTCTGGCCCGCTCTCCAGCCCTTGAGGTCACGCCTTCCTGCACTTTGCCAAGGGCCGCGTTCAGACGTGCACTCATGTCGCTGTTCTGGCCTTTCATGAGCTGCTGCATGGTATAGACGCCAAAAGCAGTCACGTTTATCAGACGCTGCTCAGAAGACATGGCCATAATTGATGAAATGATGCTGCGGGCCTCATGAGTACTTCTGGTGCGGGAAATGTACTGAATCTGATCAATCAGTACCGAGGTCAGATCGTTATAATCTGCCCAGCCCGGACCGCCTTTGACCTCATTGCCCTTAGCGTCAATACGGGCAATGGCCTCATCGGCCACCTTTACCGCATTAGTAAGACCTTTTTCATAGGCCAGCTGACTGAGTCGGGCCAGCTCATCGCGCTTTTCACGACAGTCAGGTGCCACAATGACCAGCTTTAACTGATTGAGTATGTTCACATAGCTGCGGTAATCAATGATCACAGACGGATCTTTAACATCGCGACTCCTGTTGATCATTGATACTATGCTTTCCACGCGCACAGCATGACCTTCATTGTCAGCAGCCGGTATTGTAAGTCCTGCAGGACGGGCTGCCGGGCCCTCAGCAAGCAGATTCTGACTTTCAGTGAGCTTGCGGGTAAGGCTGTGCTTCCACAATGAACGGGCATCGCTCTCTGAAAGCTTCTGCAGGTTCATAATGGTTCGAGCTGACGGCTTTTTGATGAATTTGACTGCAAGATTGCCAAAGTCATCAATTTTGCAGCAGTCCTGGTCGTTCTGCTCGTTTTCCTCAGTATCATCGGAGGACACCAGATTCTGAGCAGAGCCGATTTTGAGGCTGCTGTCAGCCGGAGTAATGTTTACCTCATTGCCTTTGCTGCCACCGGCGCGCTGAGCGCTCTGTGATGAGTCAAGTTCAGCACTTTCAGCACTGCTGAGCACCTTGTCAGAGTTTTCATCATCTACCATGGCGCTGCCAGTCTCGGCAGGATCACGAGGAATACGTATTACCTGAGCGCCACCTGATTCAGCCCCCATTTGTGCATCGACAGCATTCATGAAGGCATCAGCTGACTTCATACCCTCCTCAAGCAGCTGCTCCAGGGTCTTTTCCTCATTGGCGCTCTTTTCCAGCTCGGAGCGCTCATGCTCACTGCGACCACGCAGCTTCTGACGAATACGCTCACGCAACTTGCTGATACGGCGGCTGCGCTCGCTCTGATCCTCAGGATCACTGCCCTGAGCATCTGCACCGTCTGGATCGCTGATATCGCTGACACCGTTATCACCAGTACGGTCAATAACATCCATGCCGCTGGAGAGGGCGGCATCGCGTACCATCTCATCTATTTCGAAGTCAATATCGTCCGTCAGCTCATCCGGAGATTTATCATCCCCGTAATCACCGTATCCGGAACCTGCGGCTCTGGTGGAGGTCGCACCGGTCCTGCTCCTGCCTGAAGATCCTGATGAAGCTGATCTGCCAGGTCTGTTTCTGGAAGAGCCAGCTTTCTCACCACTGTGCTCGCCGTCATATCCATATTCACCGCCGATGTCATCGGCAGCTGACTCTTCGATAACAGCTACAACAGCATCCTGTTCCTCACTGCCTGCCCCGGCACAACGCTTTGCTGCACGGGCAGCAAGCAGGCGTCGAATATCCTTAATATCAGGACGGGATCGTGGGGCGGCAGCATTGCCCTGAGCCGCATCTGATGGGGATACGTCGGAAGATGCAGACACGCCAGCGGATGCGGATGCATCAGCTGATGCGGATGAGTCTGCTGTTGTGTCATCGTCCTGCTCACTGGCATTGCCTGGCAGGTGCTGAGCCTTTTGGGCACGTACGGCTACACCTGAAGAATCAGATGGCGCAGCATGATGAACCGGGGTGGATGCAGCATCATCATGGTCGGCTGGCTCGTGCTTCTGCGACTGCTGAGCTGAACCCTGTTCATCAAGATCGTAATCTGCCAGAGGATCAATAAAGAGATCGTTGTTTGTGAGCGCTGCATTACGTGCAGATAGGATTTTGGCTGTCTCTTTGGTGGCAAGGGCAGTGAATTTATCGAGATCGATATCACTGTCAAGATCCTCAAGGCCATTTAATCTGGCACGTCTGAGCATCTCGTCGCGCATCAGCGGGTAGCCGGTACCTGTTGCCATGGTGCCGGACTTTTCATGATGCATCTGCATCCACAGCATCAATGCCGCAGCCAGAGTGCCTGGGGTTAGTTCCTCCCTGAGGACACTGGCATCAAAGGAGCTGACCACCTCATGGAAGAGCTGCAGCATGCCTTTATGGTCGTATGGGAAGAAGGTGTCGTCAGCCAGAGGATCAACACGGGTGATATTGCCATTTCCATTGAAGAAATGGTTCACAATCAGGGTCTTAAAGCCATGGTAGACCTCAAAGGACGGCATACAGGTGTATGTGTCTTTGATATGGTAGCGTGCTGAGGTCAGGTAGCCCATGAAAAAGAGCATGGCAGGCAGAGGAATACCCCTGCCGCCCTGAGCCAGAGCTTCATTGTCATTAGCGCGGCGCAGCTGAGCTGTGCTTTCGTAGTCGTTGGCCAGTCCTGACTCCTGATCACGGTTGTCATCGAGCATCATGGACGGCTCATCAGAGACAGTAGCAGTGCTGGCTGCGGAGACCGGCTGATCCTTAACAAAGGCTCCGTCATCGGCAAAGGTAACATTGGCCAGAGACTCGCCAATACTTAAGGCCATGTCTCTGGTGCTCTCTTCCATGCTTTCGGCATCATCATCAGATGCAAAGTTTTTGTAGCGCTCAGGGAAGAACTCTTTGACAAAACGACGGAAGGTGGCAGGCTTGAGCACACGCTGCATAATGGCCAGCAGACGATCCATGTCCACATCAGGATGAGCGCTGAGCAGGGCCTGAATCTTCCTGTGCATGTCATCGGCCACCTCATCATCATTATCATCCGCAGGAACAGTGTTCAGTCCCTCATCATTGATGAGTACGGGCATGATGCAGCCTTCGATTAACAGACGAATGCCACCCTTGAAGATGCGCTCAAGCTGCACGAAGAGCTGCTCATCAGTAAGACGGCAGGCCTTGCACAGGGCTGAGAAATTGATAGTTGAGTGCTCAAACCAGTACAGACGGAAGCCGTTTTCAGGCTTTCTCAGGAAGTTGATTACCGAAACAGGGTTGAGAACTGTACAGATGTGATCAAAGGAGTAATTGCCGTAGTAGTACTTGAGGCGACGGATCATGCTCTCATAATCAAATGGAGGTGGTGATCCGGCGGCAATGAACTCATTGTTCATGGCCGTTACGGCGCGATCAATGAAAGGACGGAACTGCTCTGAGCGCAGATCCTCCTCGGTGACACCCAGAAGTCCAGAGCTTTCCTTGCCATAGCAGAAAGAGCGTGACAGAGGCAGGTACTTCATCAGTGGCGGATATTCCTCAGTGGCCTCACGATAGTCCATGGCAGCTGTTCCGGTCACGAGAATGTGGCGGAAGATCTTGCGGTTGCGGCCCAGCAGGTTGAGGAATGCGCCAATGAAGCGGGTACGGTAGTTGTACAGACGTGGCTCATCAAGTGCCGCCATCAGAGGGGCATCGAAGTTTTCAATGATGAGCACGCGGGAGTTCTGACGGCAGCGGGTCAGCAGCTGATTGATATTTACAAAAGAGGCTCTTTCGGTGCAGCGGCTGAGCATGGCACCGAAGTTTTCCATATCGCCCTGACTGGTGCTGCCAGCAGAGCCGCCTGGCAGGTGGTCAGCCATAATCGCACCGGATGGACCACGGTCTTCGCGGGTAATCTGCTCATAGAGCAGGCTGTAAAGTGATGAGCCGAAAATATAGAGATCATCGCCATCCTCACCGGCCTCAGAGCCGTCAGGGTTGTTCTCTGCATCAGCAGAGCCGCCCCCCGGAACAGACGAGTTGAGAATGCGGCGCTCTGCAGACATCTGGCTGGAGCTGTCGGCGTCACTGCCTGTGTCAGCTGAAGAGTCCATAAGGCCCTCGGCCTGAGCATCCTCACCTGAATACATGAAAGGAGGCTGCAGATTGTCAGGGTCGTCACTTACAGGACGGAAATCGTCATTGGCATGAGCTGACAGCTGAGAGGCGGCATAGCCCTCATTAACAGCCTTGTCATGCAGAGACTGGCTGAAACTTTCATGGACCAGTACGGAGCGCTCAGGTACAGCACGGGCAATACGGGCAAAATCAAGGCGCACTACCCTGCAGTACGGTTCAGTCCAGCTGTCACAGGCAGCTGCGCCCTTCAGGCGCTCAAAGTCGTGGGTAAACAGAGCCTCAAGAGTGTCGCAGAAAATGCGCTTGCCAAAGCCACGAGGACGCATCAGGTAATCGCAGCGGCTTACTCCTGAGCAGTACAGATTCTTAATCTGCATGGTTCTGTCGATATACAGACCCTCAGCAATAAGCTGCTCCAGAGTCTGCAGCTGCTCCTTACCGGGACGCTCTGCTCCACGTGAGGCATCATCTTTGAGTAAATCTGTATATTGCATAAGAACCTGAACCTTAATCCATGGTTAATTTAACTGCTTCACCATTAAGTGAACCTGTCAGCGCCCATCCATAAGCTCGCTGAGCCCCGGTTTTCACAGCCTGGCATGGCCTGGCCAGCCATCCCGTTCCGTCCTGTCTGCCACGTCCTGCATGGTCATGCCGTCAGGCCTGTTCCGGTCTTTCCGTCCGGACGTCCCGTTCGGACGTATCGTCTGGGCTGTCCCGCCTGGACTGTCCCGTCAGGGCCGGCATTGCCGGTCCTTGCGACATGGCTTTCACCGCCAGGCCTGACCGCCAGCTTTTCTGTCCTGATGCAGCAGGAAATCTGCGCTCAGCATGTCCTTATGGCAATGCTGCTGACGAGTATCTTCGGGGGCCAGAGGCCTCATTGAGACGTGTTCTGGGCCGTGATTGCGCGCCCGGCTGGTATAGATGGTAAACACGGGAATCAACATAGCAACTGTTTCCCACTGTGTCAATGAGCTGTAATCAAGGTGATAAACACAGCTCAAAGGCGCAGCCGCAGGCCGCTTGCGGCCTGGTACGCACCTGAGCATTTAACGCGGTGCACGCAGCCTGGCCGGGGTACTTGCCATGCTTGCGCAAAAAGCAAGGGCGCATCCCGGAATTTCCGGCATGCGCCCTGATTATTATGCTGTCTGGGGTAACTGTCCCCATTCCTTAACAATGAGGTTTCTGCAGAAATGGCAAAAACGCTGTCAGCATGGCTGCTTCCTTACTGCAGGCACTGGTCCCAGGTAACTGTCTGGCCGACATCTGCAGACAGGGCTGCAGATGCCAGGCTTTAACATGACCGCAGAATTATAGCTTGAAGCGGCTCATCTTACTGTTAAGAGTATCGATATCGTCGGCAGTCTGCTTCATTACAGCCATGGTGGACTCGGCTGCTTCAGCAAAGTTTTGAGCATCAGTGGTCAGGTTCTGAATGTGAGATGAGATCTCGGATGAGGCTGTGGTCTGCTCCTCAACGGATGCTGCGATCTGATTGATCTGGGCATTTACGTTGTCGACGTGCTTGAGAATGTCATTGAAGACATTTTCAAGGCCTGAGGTCTCTTCAGCAATATTGCCCATGTCATTAACTGAGCGCTCCATGGAGGCTGATGCATTGTTGGCATCACGCTCAATCAGGCTGACCATGTCATTAATCTCACTGATGGATGATGAGGTGCGACTGGCCAGAGCACGTACTTCGTCAGCTACCACGGCAAAGCCACGACCTGCCTCACCGGCACGGGCAGCCTCAATGGCAGCGTTCAGAGCCAGCAGGTTGGTCTGGGCCGCAATCTCGTCAATAGTGCCCACAATTGAGTTAATGGAGCGGGTCTGCTTAATCATGGCCTCAATCTGCTCACTGTCAGAGCGGGTCTGTTCAGACTGGCGGTAGATGCTGGCAATGGATTCCTTGGCGTGACCAATACCTGTCTGGGTGATATTGCTTGAAGCCCTGGACAGACCTGCGGCCGCCTCACAGTTTTGAGCAATTTCCTGGCTGGTAGATACCATCTGATTGGCAGCAGCAGCTACGGTAACGGTACGGTTTTCAGCTTCGCGGGCATTGTTGTAGACACTGGTCATGCGGTCGATCATTTCATGCATGCTCTTCTTTGCGAAGGTACTGGCACTGATCATGTCCTGAATAATTTCAAACAGGATACCGCGCATGGTCTCAAGAGACTGCCCCAGGCGGCCGAACTCATCGTGATACTTAAGATCAATCTTTTTGCCCAGTTCACCTTTTTCAATGCGGGTAATAACTTCATCAAGAGCGGTCAGGGCACCTCGGGCATAGGCTGCTGTCAGGCTGGCTACAATCATGGAGGCAATGATAACGCCTACAGACAGGATACCTACCCAGATAACAGGCTCAACGCTGGCAGCCTCTTTTGACTTGCCCAGTACGTCGGTAATCTGATAGGAACGAACTACGTTAAGGTCGCCTACCAGAGCCATGAACAGAGGAGTTACCTCTTCGGCAAATATGTGACCGGCGCTTGGAATGTCGTTTTTGACAACAAGAGGGTGAATCTTGTTTTCAAAAACATCACGAAGACGGCCGGCATTGTCTCTGATGCGGTTGATTTCATTAGGGAAGCGACCGGTTTCCAGATTGGATGCGAGGTCAAGGAATTTGTTCAGGGCCTTTCTGGCATCATCGTGTAAGGAAGTTCCGGTCTTACCTGAATCGATGAACTTGTTAACGTTGTTCATCATATCCACAGCGGCGGTGAGGGTTCCGTCAACGCGGGCATAACGCTCGGCCAGAGACCACTGCATGTAGTCGGCAAGCTCACGGCTCTTGTTCATCTGAGACAGGGACGTACCGGCAATGATGATGCTCATGACGATAACAACACCGAAGCTCAGGAAGAGCTTGGCGCGCAGTCCCAGCTGATAATACCATGTGACCATTTTCAACTCCTGATGAGTTCACCACGGCAAAGCGACTGCACCTGCATAGCGCGCAGCCTCAGTCATTACTGTCTTGTCCCCATGTCACAGGTCAGCAGTTCACAAATCCGCAGGACCTTAATCAAGGGCTCCCCTGAACAGCTTAATTGCTGCCTGAGAGCATTTAACAGACAGGCATGCACCTCAGATGCTTAACAACAGACAACGGCATCGGGACAGAGCCGTGCAGGAGCATGGCCGTAACCGGGCATAGCATGATGCGCGCGAGGATGCTGCAGAGCAGATCACACGCTTACGTGCCCTGGCCATATGATTCCTGTAATCTGTCAATCAGCACTGAAATGACCTGGTGAGTTTATGTTTTTGTTTTGTCGTCTGCTGGCCGAACGCTCATGGCGCCGGACAAAAAGCAAAAGATCTGTACGATCCTCACTAACCAGCTACGTCACTACAATCGGTTTGCCGCAAGTCTGATCAGTACATCTGATGAACGCTGAGGCCAGATGGCCTTTGACCCTGTACAGCAGATAGAGACAAACAAGAATTCACAGCTGCAGCGCGGCTCCTGAGAAAGCACAGCAAAGAGCCCACGCCTGCAAATTTCTTTTCCTGCTCTGGCGCAGCACAGCCTGCAAGCATGCCCGACAGGGCGTATGCAGGCTCTACAAGATGCATGTCATGTACTGCAGGCCGTATGCATGCTCTACAAGGTGCATGTCATGTCCTGCAGGCCGTATGCATGCTCTGCGAGGTGCATGTCATGCCCTGCAGGCTGCATGTCATGGCCAGCAAGATGAGCCTGTGCCGCTCATCTGACAGGGCACAGAAATTTACCCTCACACAGCATGATGCTGTTTTGACTGCCATGCTGCTTACGTGCAGTTTTAAACGTTTACATGACCAGGGATTGTCCTGTAACCCATGTTTACTTCTATTGTAGAGACAAGGGTCATTCCTGAGTGCTGTCTGAAGCTCAGAACATGAGGATCTGTGCCATGCAGTAACAGCTGTAAAGCTGATATATACCTGAGGCAGGAAAGAAATTTCATTCGGTCACAACTGCCTGAGCTGAATGTAACCGGGGTCATATTCTAATGTTAAAAAAGCCATAATTGAACACAGGGCTTGCAGTTTTTTTCCATAAAATCTACCGTGCCTGGCATATTTTTCCAGCCATGCCCTAATGCCCGGGGCACACGGTGCCTGATGCTGTATCTTGTTCAAGGCCGCCAGGCCCGGTCATTACAGGACTTTAATGCTCCAGAACCTGGCTTAAAACATCATTTTATGTACAAGCAGCAAATTACGCATCAATCTGACACATAGAAGAATAATTACACATTAATGTCACTTTTCAAGCCTGCATGAATGCGCTGTAATTGTGCATATTCTACCCCTTATTAAAAGCCCGTCCTCCGCCCCTCAATGCGCGCGCCTGCCTGTCCATCCCGTTCTCCAGCCTGTCCTTCAGCATACCAATAACAGCAGTCCTCACTGCGCTTTACGCCCTCCCTGAAGCTGCACCATAGCGGAGCTCATCCAGTGCTGTCTGTACAGTCTCATCAAGCAGGCCCCTGCCAGCCTGGTCCCTGCCTGGTCTCTGCCAGCCTGGTCTCTGCCTCCGTGGTCCCTGCCTGCCTGGTCTCTGCCTCCGTGGTCCCTGCCTGCCTGGTCTCTGCCTCCGTGGTCCCTGCCTGCGAGGTCTCTGCCCTTGTGGACTGTGCAAGCCTGGTTTCAGCGTGCGGGCTGGCTGATGGCTGAAGGCCGGTTGCAGGTTTTTGTTGCCTGTTGCCGGTCAGCCGCCTGAATCTGGTAAAGCCTGCGTATGGGGCTATGGCGACGGGTGGCCCGGAATCTGGCTCAGGCGATGGCTGTCGTCGTTGCGGGACGTGTGAATGGGAGGTGCGGCCGGGCGGGGCGTTGCGGGGCGTTGCGAGGCGGCTGTGTTGTGAGGCTTATGTGCTGAGGAGCTGATGTATTGAATTTCTGGCCAGGGAGCGGCGAAAAATATGGCCTTGTTCACACTTTTGAAAATTGGGCAGGGTTAAAGCGGGGATCAGGGGACTTTTTATGATTTTAGTCATATTGAATCCAGGTATTAGGGGTGACAATAGCCTCGTAGATTGCAGTGACCGCAAGACGGTCCTTATTCAGTGACTGATGCCTGCCAGACTCCGCCCGGCAACGGGGCGGAGGGCCAGCTCCGACTGAGGTTTTATTGTCTGACCTTGTCTACGGGGTTTAGTCAGATCTAACCACTGTAACTTGTACTTTTTCGGTGCTCTCAGGGTTAACTGGTATATCACCGGGCCTTGTGCACCATGCCGGACATCCGGCTGCCACGGACTTTCAGTGCATAAGTGCTGGAGCTGTGGCGATGCTTTATATCCGGCAGGCATGCAGGACACTTTCAGGAGTTTAGTTAATATGAGATTAAAGACCCTTCTTAAGACTGCCGCAGTAATTTGCGCTTCAGCCTTCATCGCCACCGGCTGTGGCTCTGACAAGAAGACCTGGACTGTAACCTGTCCGTGGGCACCATCTGGTGTAGCCGCCATGGCCAGCCAGAAGGCCGCTTCCCTGTCCACCACCTACTCCAAGGACACCATTCTGGTTGCCGAGGCTGTCAAGGGTGACACAGCAACCATCAACACATGGGTAATGGACAAGAAGGGCGGTGATCCTGCTCTGACCTTTATCAACGAAGGTCTGCTTGCCATCAGCCCTATCATCGATGCCAAGAAGGTACGTTTCTCAGAGGACGACTTCGTAGTAATTCAGAACCTCTACTCTGCTGTTTTCGTACTGTCCGCCCAGAGCAATCTGAACATCAAGACCATTGATGACCTCAAGAAGTACGTAGAGGAAGGCGGCAAGGTTAACATCGCTGTTAACGGCGCTACTTCCACCGAGGCTTTCCTTGCTACCGCTCTGTTCTCCGATATGGGCAGCAAGGACTTCAAAGTAACTCCATACACCTCTGCTGCTGAAGCTGCTCAGGCTGTTGCCAAGGGCGAGACCAACTTTGCCATCTCTCACCAGACTCAGATTCTCGAAACCGCTCAGCAGGGCAAGGTTGACGTTATCGCCGCTTTCTCCGACAAGACTCTTGAGCACGGTCCATTTGCCGGTGTTCAGGGTGTAGGCGAGCACGGCTATCCATTCATCACCAATGCCTGCGTAGTAGCTGCCCGTGCCGGCACCTCCGAGGCTGATGTCAAGAAGCTGCGTGACCTGTACGACGCCATCTTAAAGGATGAGTCTTTTGTAAAGTGGGTTCAGGAGACCATGTTAATCGAAATCCGTCCTATGACCGATGCTGATTTCAAGGCCCACCTTGAGCAGACCCGCGAGCTGGTTAACACCTACAAGGACAAGGTTCTGGGCTAACAGGTCCGCTCTGGCCTGAATGTCCAGCCCCCAGGACATCCAGTCAACATGGACAAAGGGTCCAACTGGACAACGGGTCCACATGGACCTCCGGCCCGACTGGACAGTGGTGCCGCCTGAACAATGGGGGCCGCCTGAGGGAGACAGTCCCCGGCGAGATGACCTGACCTCAGCTGGTGTCAGACCAGAGCCAGACCTTTCTTCAGCTGAATATTTTCGCAGGCACAGTCTTAAGTTGAAAAACTTCGTGCTGTGCCTTTTTTGTGCCCAAAATTTGAGTTTTTTCCCCGAAAAATGCCCTTAAAGAGCACTTTTCCCCCTGAAAGACTCAGGGCCGGGAACTGCAAAAGCAGTCCAGGAGCTGTCATGAACTTTATACTTGCCCCGCTTGATGCCCTGCGTGCCGCAACCAGGGCCCGCTTCGAGGATAAGACTTTTTCCTATCCCTCCAACATTACGGCAGGCGTGATCTGTGCTGTTCTGGCCATCATCATGCTCATTGCCATTCCGGGTCAGATTGAGGTTTCCGAAAAGGATACCGTAAATGGCCGCGTCTTCCCTGAGCTGCTCATGTATCTGATGCTGATCTGCTCAGCTATGCTGATTATCAAGGATGTTACCCGCATCATTACCCATCAGCCACTGGAGATGAAGACCATCAACATCTACGTTGAGATCAAGGCCGCAGTCATTATCTGCATTCTTATTGCTACCTATCTCATCAGCAAATACACCGAACTGTTTGTCGCTGGCAGCATTTTCTGCGTACTGGCTTTCCTGCTGTTCTTCAACTGCCGCAAGCCTCTTTACTATGCCATTACTCTGAGCATTGCAGTTCTTATCTGGGTGGCCTTCAAATTCGGCCTTGGCGTTAACTTCTAGCATCAGGGTGACAGTATGTTGGAATATATTATCCCCGCCAGTTCGCTGCTCTTTACCCTGCAGAACATAATCTGGATAAACCTGGGTGTTTTCATCGGAGCAGTATTTGCCTGTATTCCAGGCCTGAGCGTTATTCTCTGCGTTATTCTCTTTTTACCCCTTACCTATCAGCTTACCGCCATTCCCGGCATGATGTTCCTGCTGGGTATATACTGCGCCGGTTCATACGGCGGTTCGGTCAGCGCCATTCTGATCAACACTCCGGGTACTCCTCATGCTGCAGCAACCATGCTTGACGGTCACCCTCTGTCACAGAAAGGCCGCTCACGTGTAGCTCTCAAGATTGCTCTTTACGCCTCCACCATTGGAGGTACCATATCAGCTTTTATGCTGCTCTTCCTGGGCCCTCAGGTAGCAAAAGTAGCCGCGCAGCTGGGCACAGCCGAATACTTCATGGTCTGCGTTTTCGGTCTGACCATCATCGCAGGTGTGTCCGGCAAGAGCATTATCAAGGGTATTATTTCAGCCTGTATCGGTCTTACCATTTCCTGTATTGGCTCTGACCCAATGACAGGCTATGACCGTCTGACCTTCAACGTTGACCGCCTCTATCTGGGCCTTGACCTTGCTATCTGTCTTATCGGTCTGTTCGCTCTGATTGAAATCATTGCCAAGGCTGACGGTGCCGTACAGCAGCTCAGGATTGAAGACAGAAAGAAGCTCGATGACGGTGTCATTACAAAAGATGAAAAGAAGCGTATTGTCCGTCCTATTCTTATGTCTTCCTTCATTGGCTGTATGGTTGGTATCATACCAGGCACCGGCGCTGCAGAGGCCTCATGGTTCTCCTACAACCAGGCCAAAAACATGTCCAGGCGTAAGGAAGAGTTCGGTAAGGGCAGCGTAGAAGGCATAGCCGCTGCTGAGTCAGCCAACAACGCCGTAACCGGCGCTACTCTGATTCCTCTGCTAACCCTTGGTATTCCAGGTGACGGAACCGTGGCCATCATGCTTTCAGCTCTGATGATCAACGGCTTAAATCCTGGCCTGTCGCTGTTCACAACTGATGGCGACATCATGTACGCTATCATGCTGGGTCTGATTCTGGTTAACATCTTCATGTTAATTCAGGGTCGCTATCTGACCCGCGTATTTGCCAGGGTAGTAGCTGTTCCTCAGGAGATTCTGACCCCAGTCATTGTCATCTTCTGTTATGCTGGCGCCTACTCCATCAACAAGAATTACTTTGACGTATCCATCGCTCTGTACTTCGGTATAGCTGCATGGATCCTGCGCAAGATTGACCTGCCAGCCATCCCTATTCTGCTTGGTCTGGTACTGGGCGATATGACTGAAACCAACTTCCGTCGTGCCCTGATGCTCTCTGAGGGCGATCCGTCAATCTTCTTCAGCAGCGTTTACTGCTGGATCTTCATTGTCCTGATTGTTCTGGCCCTGGGTGCCATCATCAAGGGCAAGCTCAAGGAAGAAAAGATGCTGCGCGAACAGCGCCGCCAGCAGGAGGCTGAAGCCGCTGCCGCCATGACCTCAGATCAGGCCCGTGCAGCTGACAGCGACTCTGCAAAGTAACAGACTTACCAGTCCCGATCTGCATGCAGCAGCAAGACTGCGCAAGGCGCCACCTGGCGCCGCAAAGCGCCGACAGGCGCATGGCAGGCGCAACGGCCTGCGCAAAGGCGCATAGCCTGCGCAACTGCCTCCATGACAGGGACGGGTCCCACCGATTAAACACACACAGTGCGCTCAGCAAGCATTTTGGCCCTGAGCGCCCTCTTTAGTGTCTTACTGATTTTACTGAGCCCCGGCCAGCCCGGCCTGCAAAACACAAAGCCCCTGACCTCAGGCTCAGATACCGTATGGCATCAACTCCGGTGCTTTTGCCCATGCCCGTGCTCTCATAACCATGCATTGCATGGCAGGGCAGCCCCTGCAGGACAGTCCCTGCAGGGCCGTGGCATTGCAAGGCCTGGCCTGTTGCCCTGCGGTCCTGACTCATCTTGTGATGGAAGGAAGTTCTATGTCCGAGTTAAACAAGTCCCGCCGCCCTAATATCATTTTCTACTTCACCGACCAGCAGCGCGCTGACACCTGCGGATGTTTCGGTCAGCCCCTGAACATCACCCCTGTTCTGGACGAACTGTCTCAGGAAGGCGTCAAGTTCAACAAGGCTTTCTCTCCTCAGCCTGTATGCGGTCCATGCCGTGCTCTGTTCCAGACTGGCAAGTACGCTACCGAAACCAACTGCTTCCGTAACAACAAGATGCTGCCAAAGGATGTAAAGACCCTTGCCAACTACATAGAAGAGGCCGGCTATGAGACTGCCTATATTGGCAAGTGGCACCTTGCCTCTGAAGGTGAGCTTGAGGCAAAGCCTGTTATTGACCACACCGTAACAGCTATCCCTCAGGAATACCGTGGCGGTTATACCGGTTTCTGGCGTGCCGCTGACGTGCTGGAGTTTACCTCTCACGGTTATGACGGCTTCGTTTTTGACGAGAACAACAACCGTATCGACTTCAAGGGCTACCGTCCTGACTGCATCACTGACATGGCCCTGGACTTCTTCAAGGTTCGTGACAAGTCAAAGCCTTTCTTCATGACCATTTCCCATATTGAGCCTCACCACCAGAATGACCATGCTCACTATGAGGGTCCTGAGGGTTCAAAGGAGAAGTACAGCAACTTCACCCTGCCTCATGACCTTGCAGTTCTGGGCGGTAATGCTGCTGAGGAATATCCTGACTACCTGGGTCAGGTAGCCAGCCTTGATGAAAACCTGGGACGTCTGGTCAAAAAGCTTAAGGAAGAGGGCATTTATGATGACACCGTCATCATCTTCGGCTCTGACCATGGCTCCCACTTCAAGACCCGCAATACTGACAGCCACTTAAACGGTATTGACGATTACAAGCGTACCTGCCATGACGCAGCCCTGCGCGTACCTCTGGTAATTGCCGGCGGCCCATTCAAGGGCGGCATCAGCTTTGACGAGGTTGTTTCCACCGACTCCCTGCCAAAGACCATTCTGGCTCTGGCCGGTGTTGATGTAGGCGACAGGATGATTGGTGAGAATCTCATCGATGTTGTTGCCCATAAGGATCCTGAGCGCAGGCAGGAAGCTTTTGCCCAGATTTCCGAGAGCCGTATCGGCCGCTGCCTGCGTACCGACAAGTACACCTACTCCGTATACGCTCCAGGCGTGAACGGCGGCGAAAAGGGTTCAGCCGATCTGTACAGAGATGACTTCCTGTACGACCTCGACAAGGATCCATTCCAGCTGACCAATGTGGTAGCTGACCCGGCCTATAAGGAAATTAAGCTGCAGCTGCGCGAGAGGCTGCTCAGCTGGATTGAAAAGGCCGAGCACTGCCGTCCGGTTATCGAAGACTGATTAACTCCTCCACTGAAGTGACCGGCGCCGTTTTACAAAGCTCGCGGCCCGGTCACTAATAGCAATCTACTCAAACAGCCCGTGCTCCTTCTGGTGCATGGGCTGTTTTTTCTCATACTGCCCCGCCCCCCGTCCGGCCATTAACCAGGGAGCGACCCAGGCCAGTGCCGGCTCCAGGCCCAGGTTAAGTCCCAGGCAGGCCGGGCACACAGTGCTGGCCAGGGCGGCGCGGCTATGGCCAATGCCGGTGGCCTGCCTTACAATTTAAGTACATGGCTGCAGCTTTGCCGCATCATCAGGCGCAGTTGCAGCCCTGGCGCTGTCTGCAGCATGGCCCGGGGTCAGGCCGCAGGCAGACCGTTATTTTGTGCATGAGAACCTTTTATGCAATATCTTCAGCTGCTGGTAAAGCCAGCTTCATCCCTGTGTGACCTTAAGTGCACTTACTGTTTCTACCATGATCTGGCCGGTCATCAGACTACCAGGCCTCAGATTATGAGCACTGAGACCTTTGAGCTCATTATGAAGAGGGCCGCAGAGTATTTTGCTGATGCCAGCCAGGCTGAGCCTGCTTATCTGGACATACTCTTTCAGGGCGGCGAGCCCACCATGGCCGGCCTTGAGTTCTTTGAAAATGCCGTAAAGCTGCAAAAGCGGTATTTTGCTCAACTGCCTCAGGTGCAGATTACGCGCTTCATCCAGACCAATGCCTCACGTATACCTGAAAAGCTCATGGACTTTCTGGTGGCCAATGACTTTAACTTCGGTGTATCGCTCGATGGCCCCCAGGCTCTGCACGATGCCATGCGCGTCTACAGCAATGGCCGAGGCTCCTTTGACCGCGTCATGGACGGCATCAAGGGCCTGAAAGCCCGTAATGCCCGCATGAACGTGCTGTGCGTGCTCACCGATCTCAATGCCCTGAACATCAAAGAGGTCTATGCCTTCTTCCGCTCCCTTGGCTTTGAGCACCATCAGTACATTGCCTGCCTTGACCCTTTCGACAACAGCTGCATGCCCGCCCCTGCCAGGGCAGCTGCAGCTGCCGCCGTCGGCCCGGCTGGCGCTGCCGCTGCGGGCAGCTGCTGCGACAGCGGCCGCTCATCCGGCCATGATGGCGGCGGTGAGCAGCGTCAGTTTTTAAGTGAGGAGGCCTATGGGCGCTTCCTTATCGACATATTCGATGTCTGGTATGACGAGCTGGTAAATAAGCAGACCTATGTGTCCGTACGCCATATTGAGAACTACATCTGCCTGATTCTGGGCATGGACATCAATGCCTGCAATATGAACGGTGTCTGCCACGTGCAGAATGTGGTGGAGAGCTCAGGTGAGGTCTATCCTTGTGACTTCTTTGCCCATGATGACTGGTCTCTGGGCAACCTCAAGGACAAAGGCTTTGCTCAGATGATGCACAGCGATACCGGCCGTAACTTTGTCAAAAGCTCCCTGCCGCTGCCTGAAGACTGCCGTACCTGCCCATATCTGAGACTGTGCCGCAATGGCTGTCTGCGCGAGCGCGTCAAGGGCAAGAACCGCCACTGCAAGGCATTCAAGACCTTCTTTGATGCCCGCCTGCCTGAGCTGACCCGAGCCGCCGGCATTATGCAGAACATGCGCTGACAGCCCATGTAAGCACATAAACCAAAGCCCCGCAGTCACACGACGGCGGGGCTTTGTTTATGTGGGCGGCAAGACGGATGAGCGGCAAGGCTGGCCGCCGGGCACTGCCGCAGAGCGCAGGCTGCTTGCTGGCTGCCAGCAGCTGCCGGCTCAAGGGCCAGGTGCGGCTACTGGCGGCCGGCCGGGAGCTTGCCTTCTTTTTTGAGCTCACGGGCGATACGAATGGCTGTTTCGGTTTCGCAGCCGGCAAATTCGGCGACCTCACGGTAGGACCACGGGTATTCAGGATAGGTCTCGTACAGATAGGTCATGGCATCATGAACGCGCTTGATGCTCTTTTCATAGGAGATATGAGCAAGGCGGCTTTCAGCATTGGCAAGCTCAGCAGAGATATCTGACAGCAGACGCTTCATGAGCTCTGGATTGTCGCCCATAAACTTCCGGGAGTCGGGACTTATCTTGATAAGGGTAGCAGGAATGAGCACGCGGGCACTGCAGTGATAGGTCTGACCTGGGGAAAACCAGGTGCGGTAGCCAAAGAACTGATGGCTGTCGTAAAGACGAATCAGGCTCTCCTTGCCATTGTCCACCATGTGATACAGTCCGATCAGCCCCGATTCAATATAGTAAAAGGAGCTGGAGGTATCGCCCTGGCAGTACAGATAGCTGCCCTTGGGCAGAGATTCAACCACGGCTGTTTCACAGCTTTTGAGAGTTGAAACTGGGTACGGCTCTTGACGCATCTTCTTTCCTTCAAAACAACACACTATACGTACATCATACAGACAGCTCCGGTCTCAGTCCGGCGCCGACATCAGCCAAGGACCTGCAAGGCAGCCTCAGCTTCGCTGCAGCGGCACTGGCTGTGGCACTGGCTGTGCCAGCGGCACTGGTACTGCCACTGTATGTCTGGCCCCTGTACGGTCTGAAAAGTCCTGAATTAACAATTACCACCACATTCAGGTCTGGCCGCGACACAGGAGCTCACGGTCATTACAACAGATCCGGGGTTCATACGGCCGGCCGTCACGTTCTGTCAGCAAGGCTGACCTGAACGGTGAGGGCGGCATGTACCTAATGTAATTTAACTGTGGCCTGCGGGCACACAAACTAATGCAGATTTGTAGACCTGCATCGCAAAATCAGATTTTTACCGTATCTGGTACGACAGGCATGGCCGTCCTGCAGCTGAGCAGCGCCAGACGCATGACTCGTGCGGAGTGCACGGTACTGCCAGCAGCGACCTGAGATCGTGCGTGATGCGGGCTTGTCTTTTCTGTTCTTGAGGTGCCGGTGCTACAGCATACGCTAAAAGTCCTGACAGGAAAACACTCCCTGTCAAAGCATGCGATATTGCCGGTATAAGCATGAGAAGTACTGGCCTGAAATCAGGGGTTATTACCCGGGCCAGCCATGATCAACGGACATGGACTTATGGGGGTAGAGGCAACGCCCGGCACGGGGCGCCATTGCGGCCGTCACAGGCAAAGCCAGTGCTGGGCGGGCGCCGTTGCGGCCGGCGCGGGTGTGCGCCATTGGGGCCGGCGCGGGGATGAGCGCGTGCGGCCAGGATAAATCATGGGGATTATGGGGAGAGGTGCAGCATGAGGTCATCAGATAAGTTCGATGATAAAGGTGTAGACAGCAATGGCCAGCAGGATCATTCCAAGGAGGATGTTGGCCACCCTGGGTGAGAGCAGGCGGGAAATTCTGATGGAGAAGAAAGAGGTGACAAAGGAAGCAGCTACTACGGTCATGACTACTGTAAGGTTGATGTAACCGAGCTGCCACATGCCTTCGGCATTGAAATCAATTGGCTTGGTGATGTAGCCGTACATGCTGCCCAGGCCGCCAATGACCATCATGTAATTGGTATAAACAGGAACCTGCTTTTTGCTCACGAAATTGAGCTGGTTGATAAGCGGAGCCATGATGGAGCCGCCGCCAATGCCGGTAAATCCGGCAATGGAACCGCCTACGGTACAGAAAGCAACGCCACGGGCATTTTCCTTTACTGAAGGCTGAGCACAGTCTGGCTCAGGACCGCCACGCTTTAAAAATGTCTTTAAGGACAGAGCCAGCATGGTGAGCACGAAAAAGCCCACTATGTAATGACGTGGTACGTAAAAGGAAAGCTCAAAGCCCAGCTGCACGCCCACAATCATGCCCAGGGACCATAAAATCAGGCTGCGGTAACTGAGAGGAATATGCAGACGGACGAAATTGACGAGATTGATGCAGGCCGTACCTATGACAATGGACAGCGAGGTAGCTGCCACCATCTGGATAGGAAACTGAGGAAAGAGAGTTAAAAAGATAGGCACCATGAGCACGCCGCCGCCAATGCCGAAGATAGCGGACATCATATTGGTGATAACGCCGCAGGCCACAAGGGTCAGGATAAGTGAAACGTCCATATTTTGAGCCTCTGCTTTCCAGTTCTTAAGTGCCTATTGTGGCACTGTAGACTGTGCAGGGCTTATGACTTTCATCATAGCAAGGTCGCCCGGCGGCACGGCGCGCTCGCCGCAGGGAGCTTTTTTGTAAGCCAGGTCACATTCTCAGCCGCGCTGTCGCCTGGCTTGCAGGCCTGGCGTATCGGCCGGCCTTGCGGCTGCGTGGCCAGGCGCAAAAAGCACTCAGGGCAGTTGTCAGGCACCTTTTTGAGTCCTGATAACTGCCCTGAATGACGCGCCCTGCATGGCCGTGCATGGCCGTGCCTGGCGCTCTGACCTGGCTGACAGGCTGCCTGACATGGCTGCCTGGCGGTCTGACCCGCCTGCGGCGCTGCATGGCAGCGGCCCGGTGGGTCAGAGGTATTCGCCAGGTGCCGCTGGTTGCGGCTCGGTGCGGGAAATACTTCCTGTCGGGGTATTGCGCCCTGAGGCCGGAGCCTCCCGGTCGGCAACTGAGCTTCTGGAGGCATCAGGCGGCTCGATGTCGTGAACCTCGCATAAGTTGTCCACCTGACCGCTCTGCATACCGGTTTCATGGATGATATTGTCCTGCACATGCTTTCTGATGTACTCAGGTACATCAGATTGCGGGGAAATAATGACATTACCCTGGCCTGAGGCATCGCCATGGCCATGACCGATACGTGAGACGGCCAGCATGGTTATATCGTCACTCTGGAAGTACTCGCCACGGTAAAGCACAATCTCATCATCAAGAGCTGTGACCAGCCCCTCAGGGCTGCCATTACCGGCGATGCGGGCCACATCCAGAATGTGGTCAACACCAAAGAAGCCGCCCTCGGCATTCTGCGCTTCACTGACACCATCGGTATAGAGCAGCAGCAGGTCATATTTGCCCAGGACAAAGCTGTACTGGGTGTACTCAATATCAGGCATAGGGCCTACAGCCGGACCGCTGATCTCTGCCATCTCCTCAACACTGGTGACCTTAAGACGGCCAAAGTATGAAGAACTTGCTGATACACCGGCAGAGGAGAGCACAGGAGAGGCGCTCAGAGATCCCTGAGGGGCAAGGCCGCTGGTGGCTGACGGAACGCTGGTGCCGCCAGCTGGCGCAGCATTGGCTGATGAAGCCGGCATGCGCATGATGCGATCTTGCATGCTTTGGTGGGCGCCATCGCTTATGTAACCGTCAACGAGCTCACGTCTGATAACCACTGGAGGACAGTGACCGGCATTACAGGCTACTACCTCACCTGTCTTTTCATTGAGTACGCAGATAAACATGGTGACAAACATCATGTTAGGGTTGCGCTCACCAAGGCGGCCGTTAAGTACGGTCATGGCATCATTTGGCGACATGCCCAGACACATGCAGGTACGAGCCAGGGTCACGGTAGTACTCATGAACAGAGCAGCCGGCACCCCCTTGTCGGACACATCACCAATGGCGTACATGATGTGATCCTGATCCAGACGGTAAATATCGTAAAGATCACCACCTACTTCCTTGGCTGGATAAAGCAGCGCGGCATTGGACAGACGCTCAGACTGAGGCAGCTCAAAGTTGCCCGGGAGCATGCCCATCTGAATGTCCTTGGCGGCATTGAGCTCACCTTCCATTCTGTTCTTCTGGCTGTTGGCAGCCATCAGCAGATTGATGTTGCGGTTAAGCGACAGCCCCATGCGGTTAAAGGCCTGACCAAGGTCAGCAATTTCGTCCTTGCCGTCTACCTCAATATTGGCCGTAATCTCCTGAATGGCATTAAAGTCGGAGATATTGGTCGATGACATGATACGGGCCTGACGGGCCAGACCGATAATACGGCTGGCAATGGAATTACTCAGTACGGCCGACACAATAAGACTGATAATCAGAATAATGGTACCGATGAGCACCAGAGCCATGGCATTGGACAGAGCCGGATCAACAATCATGTCCAGGGACACAACATTGAGTATGTACCATCCCAGTGGACGGAAATACAGGGTATTGACCAGATAGGTCTCACCGTTCACATCCAGCATGAAGCTGCTGTTTTCCTCAAAGCGCTCATCGTAGGCAGCACCGTGCTGTGCCTTGTACTCAAGCTGCTTGAGACGCTGCTCATTGCAGTACTCCATCAGCACTTCAGGAGCCATATTAAACAGAGGTGAAGCACTTGAGGAGCTGAGCACCTTGCCATCGGCATTGAGAATCATGGCCTCACCATGCATATAATTGGTAAGACCGTCCATATGATCCTGGATACGGTTGAGAATTATGCCTTCAACATCATGATACTGATCAAGCATGCCGTCTACGCTCTGAACAATAGCATAGGTGAACGGGCTGTTTGATTCAGTCTTAAAGAGGTAAGAAAGGTAGTTGCGCCCCACACCGTCGCCGTACATGCTTCTTTCGAGTACAGGCAGTGATCGTGGGGTGCCCTGATGCTTTTTGGAATAGAAAGTACTCAGAACATCAGACTTACCAGCATCGGCAAATACGCCCTCAGCCTCAAGGTCCTCACGCACTCTGTTGATTTCCTCAACGGTGCTCTTACCTGTATAGGTAGCCTTGCTGTAGCCATCTGAGACATTCATGGCACTGACAGGCTCAAGGCTTCTCAGCCTCTCCTTTTCACGCTGATTATCTTTCAGACGACGGTTGGCTGCCTCCAGAATACGCAGACCGGCCCTGTACTCATCATCAGTTACACCACCATCATCAACAGCAGCTCCGGCACTGGCTCCTGCAGGCCTTGTATCTACAGTGTCATGGTCCCGGTTTGCAACGGTCAGACCAGAACCGCCTCCAGAAGCAGCAACGCCGTTTGCGACGCCGCTTGCGGCGCCAGCGCTGTCTCTGCCGGCACTGTCGCCTCCGGCGCCCACAAGGCTGCCAGAGGCTGAACCGTCTGCTGATGCACTGGCATCACTGGATGCGTCGCTGTAATGCTTGTCCTTGATCGGGCTGGAGCAGCACTGGTAGGACTCATGATCGTCACCAGGGGACTGCTGCCTGAGAAGGCTGGAAATCTGGCTGCTGCTTGTCTGAACCGGACGGTGAGGATTGTAGATGCCGTCGTTGAGGAAAGCTCTGTCCTCAGGCGGGGCAATGTCGTAGCCTGACTTATGGCGACGCACCCATGCAGTGCTCAGGGCAATGTTATCTGCCAGATTGGCTACGGTAGAGAACTCGCGGTTAAAGATGGAAATATAGACACCGGCACTGTACTGATTGGTCCTGGTCAGCATGGTTGGCAGGAGAGCACGGTTACTGACCGATACACCACTGGCTATGTATTCATTGGCCGGAGGGAGCAGTACATCCAGGTCGTAAGTAACAATGATGTCAGAGCCTACCTGGTTGTAGCTGTCCTTTTCAAAGGTGAGAAAGCGCATGAACATGCGTTCAGCTTCGCGCTGATTTTTGCTCCAGCTGGAGCGGGGATCATTACTGCCCGGGAACTGATTGAATTTGACACCGTAGCTCTCCTCAATGGAGTACTGCATTTCCTGAATACGGTGACTGAGGGTCTGGCCATTTTCCCTGAGCAGATTGCGAATGGACAGTATGCCCTGCAGCTGCTCATTGGTAAAGGCATACAGCTGCACGGATACATTATTGCGAATCAGGGAGAGTACCTGCTTTTGAGTCAGAACTTCGTTTTCAATATAGGTCTGTCTCTGATAGAAAGATGAATATGCCGTCATGGCACTTACTGCAGTGGCAGTAAGCATGGCAAACATCATGATCAATTTGCTTCTTAACGACATCTCATAATCGCCCGTCAGGCGCCCTTAAACATACAAAAACAAAGGAGGTCAGCAACCGGCCCCAAAAAAAAGCCCGGTACCGCGACCACTCATCACAGAAGGTTGCGCCTTAACATATGCTTTTTTGTCTTTTACAGCTCTGTCTGACCAGTCGATGGTTCAGATGCAAAATTCAGAACAGACATGCATTTATTGCGTGCAACTTTATCATAGCAGCAGATTTAGACAGGTTTTGAACATCTCATTTTTGCGCATCCTGCACACGATTGCAGGCCCATAAATTCAATTCAAGCGTACTTATCCAGGCAAATACAGTATAATGCGCATAACTGTGCAGACACTGTTGTGCTCAGTATATCTGCCTCAGACACAGTTAAAATAACTAACTAACTAAGGATTTTAAACAGAGCTCAGCCTTGACACTATGTGGCCTGAGAGAGCCACTTGAGACTCTGTTACCTGCCCGGTCAGCAGCGTCATTTCAGAGAGGTCGGCAAAGAGCTGAATATACGCGTGACTGCGTCTGCTCATTACTACTTCACCGGTTTAGTCATGCCCCTGTTTTCCCTATTTGCCAAAGCAACTCCAGGACTGGCAGCTTTAAGCCTGCTCCTTGCAGTTCCTGCCCAAGCTAAAGGAACTGATGATTCATCGATGACCCTGATTACAGGAGCATCCTATGGATCACGCCTGCCTGACACCTACGTATTACAAAACATCAATCTGTTATCCTCCCTGCTTTTGGCTCCAGAAAAGCATGTCGACTCTATCCATGGCAAAGTTGCAGGCTCTGACAGCAACAGCTTAAGTGGCATTACCGCACTTTTTGCCTCAGGTCACAGCCCATCAGGCAGTGATGCTACCAGCGCCCGTAACGCCGCGCAGAGCGCCATCTCCTCAAGCAGAACAGATAAGACAAATACCAGCGCATCACTTGCTGAAAAGAGCCATAAAGACAGCAGCAAGGCTGACAGTAAAAATGCAGCTGATACAGGAGCAGCCTGTGGTTCCGCTGCACAAGCCGCCGCCCATAACTACGGCGCCGATGACAGTGAGAGCCATACCAGTCTGGCAACTCAGTCTTCACGAAAGTTCAACTCAGACAATAATGACCCTGCATATGTTACAGATCCATCCAAATGCCCACAGGGCAAACGCTGGCGTATTGCAGTAAATCAGTCAGGTCCTTTTATTGATTTCCGTAAGGTATTCCGTGGCATGGTGCTGGCTCTGACCGAAGACGGTCTGGTCCGCAAGTATGCCCCACTGCGTAATATCAATTTCAAACTGGACGACCCGGGCCGCTTTGATGCCCTGGCTACAGCCACCAAAGGCGGCTGCATTGAATTTGTCCCTGGCACATTCTCCAACTACAACTGGGACCGCAAAGGCGTTCTGTCAGACAAGCTGCGCATCAAGCGCATGATCGACAATGGCGAAATAGACATGATCTGGACCTTTGGTACCATTTCAGGCCTTTACTTTGCTGACAGCGGCCTTGGGGTGCCGGTACTGGTTATTGACTCAACCTCTCCTGAGGGAGCTGGCATTATTGGTCCAGGTGATTATTCCAACAAGCCAAATGTTCATGTGCAGAAGGACTTAACCCGCTACTCAGCTGAGGTTGTGCTCTTCCACAATCTGCTTAAATTCAAGCGCATGGGCATTCTGGTTGACAGCAACGAGGATAATCAGTCAGGTCAGGATATTTTTGAGATCAGAGCACTGGCCAAGACCATGGGATTTGAGCTGGTTCCATGTTATGGCGACATCATGGGCCGTGTTCCTGCTCAGGCTGATGTGGACTTCAAGCGCTGTCTTGCCATGCTGTCAGAAGAGAATATCGACGCTCTCTTCCTGACTCTTGTGTACCGTCCAGAAGAGCCACTTTTCCCTTACATCAAGCCTTTTATTGACCGTGGCATTCCTGTTTACTCCCAGTATGGCGAGCAGGATGTACGTGGTGGGGCCCTGCTGTCACTGTCTGAGAGCGATCTGACCCATGCTGCCATATTCCAGGCAAATGTAGTGCGTCAGATCATTATCGAAGGTAAAAAACCTGAAGAAATCAGCCAGCATTTCCACGCCCCTCTGAGCATCAGCTTTAACATGCAGACAGCACGTCTTATTGAATGGCAGCCAAGCTTTGAGGCTTTACTGGCCATCGACAACGTCTACTCCCATATCGAGGGAGCCGACACAAGCACAGGCTATAACGCCCGCATGCCTGAGGACGAAGAGGCTCGCAACAGTCAGCATAATATGTTTGATACCAGCCTGAGCACCAATGCTGCTGTTCTGATGCAAAGCAAGGATTCCAGCAGCCACGGAGTAAAATCTGCAAGCAGCCAGCATCCTTAAAAACCATCAACCGACAACGCCGGCTGACCGTGATCAGGCACCAGGCTCTGAAACAAAACAAGATAACAATATCAAAAAGTAATTTACAAAACCCAAAAGGGGCTGTCTTAACATCAAGACAGCCCCTTTTGTTTTGCCCTCACAACCACAGCCAGAACGACAACGACACCGACACCGTCTACGACGCCCCTGACTACCTCGATCTATTTCATGGGCCTGAGCATGAGCATGGGCGTAAGCATGGGCGTGAGCATGGGCATGGGCATGAGCGTGAGCACGAGCAAACTGCGACCATAGAATTACTGCCCAGACTGCAGGATCAGGTCAAATGAAATGGCCAGCTGGCCCACTGTAGCAATGGCATCTTTATCTTTATCTGTATAACGGACACGAGCACAAGCAATATAATAATTTACAAAGCAAAATACATAGTGTTTTACTTTTAGTAAGTTTACTTTGCTGTTATCTAAGCATGGCATAAAAACTGGCATCATAAACACAAAGGGCAGGTACAGAAAACCAATACCTGCCCTCTTAAGGCCACACAATAAAGTGCTTGCCGTTGCGCTTAAGTGTTCAGGAGCAGCCAACGCCGACTGTACAAAACCATGCTGCCCCGTGACGTAATCACGCTCAGTCATATCAGTTCAGAGATGTGGGCTCAGACATTTCAGCGAAGCCTGACCACAGTCATGTCAGAATCCGCACTTTAGTCTGTTGCTGGCCATTTAGTCTATTGCTGGCCCTTTAGTGCCTTTGCTGCGGCCTTCTTTCTCTTGCGCAGCTCGGCAAAAAAGTTAGACAGCATTGCTGAGCTTTTCTGCTCGAGGACTCCGGCAATTACGTTAACTTTGTGGTTGTGCTTATTGCTGTTCAGAATGTTAAATACTGATCCGCAGGCACCAGTCTTTGGATCGGCAGCAGCGTAAACCACATTCTTAAGACGTGCATGCACACAGGCCATGGCGCACATGCAGCATGGCTCCAGAGTTACATACAGAGTGCAGTCTACCAGACGGTAGTTCTTAATGCTTTTGCCCGCCTCACGAATGGCCATAATCTCGGCATGGGCAGTAGGATCATGCCCGATGATAGTACGGTTGTAGCCAATGCCTGCAATTTGGCCATCTGGACTTACAACCACGGCACCTACAGGAACCTCAGCAAGCTCTTCTGCTTTTAAGGCCAGTTCCATGGCCATGGCCATGAAGCTTTCATGCTCAGCCAGCTCCTGAGGCTCAAGCTCGCTTGCCAGTATCACTGGAGCATTACATGAGCTCTCACCAGCACCAGGGATTGAACCGGACTCCTGGACATTCATTCCTACAGTGCTGTCGCTGCTGCCGCTATCATTAGAGGAGCTTTCAGAAGACTCTGCCGAATCAATGCTGTTGAGGCTCTGCAGCCAGCGCTCCTTGTCACTTTCGTAATCAGTTACGCTGTTTTCGTTGAAGCTCAGAGAGACATCATCAAAGCTGTCCAGGTTGCCTGTTGCTGCATCTTTCACTGCAGCAATAACTCCAAAACGACCCGGTGCTCCTTCAAGCTCAGAATATCTGTAGATATCATTATTGACCACACGTTCGACATCATATTCAGTAGAACGGGCATTACTTTCCCTGACAAGGTCACCTAACTTCACAGCAGAAATATCAGTTTCCGTTGTGCCTGCAGAAGAATGTTCAACATCAGAATCAGAAGGAGCACTTTTGACATCGACAGCTGAGGAGGACATGCGTGTATGAGCACGGGCTTCTGCATTAGATGCGTAATGAGCCCCAGCCCCGGCAAATGTCGGGTCAGTTGCTGCCATGGCAGTAACAGGCCGCTCACTTCCATGCTCTGAATTTGCCGCACCGCTTCTTTGGTCAAATAACGGTAAATCATACTCCTGTGCATCTAATTCTCTGGCGTCCTGAGCATGAGCCGCAGTTAAAGCGGCCCTGTGAGTGGACATCTCAGGAGAAAAATGGAGCTCTTCATTACGCAGGGCGCTGATAATGCTGGACAGTGCTACACCATGTTCCTGATTTACACTTTCTACAGGCTGTTTACATGAGGCAGTACACACGTCATCAGGACGAATGCTCTTTAGCACAGCCCGCATAGCAGCTTCAGCCTGTGAATCAGTCTCCTGTTGGACAGCTCCATCTGATCTGCTCTCCCACTCACCAGCCAAATCATCTGGTCTGATGGAGCTGAGCACATCGTGGAGGCTTGGACCATCATAGGAAACCTCACCATCTGCTCTATAAGCCATGGCAGGGCTTGCAACAGGGTCCATATAGGACCAGCGCAAGCCTGGTGAGGAGCGCAGCCTTCCATTTTTATCAGCCTCAAAGCCACGCTGCCGCGAGCTTCTGCGAGCACTTGCACGCTCAGAGCCGCCAGCATCATCAGCTGAAGCATCACTTGATAATCCCTCAGCCCCGGTACCTGAAGCTGCAGTCTGCGCTGCCTGGTTCTTGCGAGGCCTGCCGCGAGGTCTTTTGACCGGTACCGCAGCCTCTGCTGGAGCGGCTTCCTTAGATGGAGGGGCAGCCTCGAATGGATCGGCAGCCTCAGCATGAGCAGCGCCCTCAGACCGCACAGGGTCAAAGGCAACTGAAGAATGGCTCATTCCTTTATGGTCTTGACCAGCTTCAAGAGTGTCATCTCCTGATGCAGCTGCAGTTACATCAACCACATTAACATCATTGTTGTTGAGTGCTCCTGTCTTAAACATTGCTTCATCAGTCTTATTTGACATAAAAGGCCTCAATACAGCTTTCCTGCAGTCATACAGGAATCGATCCCTTTGCATTAATAAATCAGGCCTGCGTAACGACAGGCAAGAATCACCAGGCTCAGGGAAATTACGAAACTAGCAAGGCCTCTGTAGTCAGTGGCCAGATAATCAGGTGAGATACGAAGGAAAATGCAAGAGAATCCATGCCCCTGAAGCGCCTTACAGCAGTCACAAAGGCTGAATGCTTACCCCACATATGGATCGGGAAAGTCTTGCAGTAATCATATTCGCGTGCACACATTATAAATTATACAGAGATCTTTTTGACCAATATAGTTTTTATACAGAGATCTTGACACGTGCAGACCATGGATAATCACGAAGCTGATTTACATGCGATCTATCAGCCCTATACTAAGCCTGTATAAGGCAATTTAAGACCAGATCATCTTCAGGCAAAATTAATCCCAAGTTACAGAATGTGCAAACATACAGCTTTTGTCCACAATACGGGATATACGTAACTGCAAAGGAGTAACAACTGGGAGACAATGGGATAAGAAAGGGAGGCAGAACGAATGCTGAGTCTTAAAGAAGACTAAAGCATCTGGCGGGAATATCCCTTCCCTCCCTTAAACACATGCTGTCATGGCAGAAAAGATACAGGGAGGGAAAGATACGGGTAAGGAAAGATACGTGGAGCATTATCCTGCACCATTAACAGTAATGAGCTTTGATGGTGACGCAGGATAAACTTCAATTAACAGCCCGGGAATCACCTGGGACTAAAGGGTTGCATGTACTGCGATTAGCTGAAAATTACCAGGATCCAGGTAAGAGCAGTAAGACAGAGCATGACAAAAACGGCGGCAGAGCCCAGGTCTTTGGCACGTCCAGAAAGCTCATGGTACTCATCGCCCACACGATCTACTACGGCCTCAACAGCAGAGTTTAGCAGTTCTACAGTAAAGGTAAGCCAGGGCATGATGGTAAGCAGCAAAAACTCAACAATGCTGTCAGAAATAATAATGGCAATCAGAGTCAGGATAATGCCAATTCCAAGCTCCTGACGTAAAGCGGCCTCATGCTTAAGACCTGCCTTGAATCCATTCATGGAATATTTGCCGGCATTAATGATACGGGTTAAACCAGTGGCTCCTGTCTTGGCCATAAAATTGATTCTCCATCAAAAAGGGTCGCAGATGCGAAACGACAGTCACAAATGTTCCCGGCGAACATCCCGCCGGGTACTAAGCTGCATATTTTAACTTCAAATACCTGGAATTGCCCTTAGTCGGAACCGTGCGTGCAATGCACGTGCATTGCACGCACGTTATTAACGCATGAAGGCCCCATTTAAAGTCCGCATTTTATGCGACTCCTGATAAAAAATTCAACTAATTTTAGAAAGCAAAAATAAAGGGACAGTTCCTGATGATCAGGAATTGTCCCTTTGGGTTTTATAGAGCGATAATTTAGTAATATGAATTAAGATGTTATGCTAAGACTGCCACGGCAATTATGCATTTCTGCTCTTGCTGCTCTTGCGGGCCGCTGTTTTTGCGGCTGTTTTTGCGGCTGGTTTTGCAGCTGCCTTTGATTTTGACCTGGCAGAGCTTGATGCAGTAGCTTTTGTTGCGGCAGCTTCTGCTGACGACTTCTCTTTCTTTGCTGCTGATGCAGAGGACTTGTCTGCAGCTTTGTCGGCTGCTTTATCTGCCTTTGCACCTGCCTTTTCCCTGGTGGTGCTGGTTGATGCAGTTACGGCGGCCAGTTCCTGGGTGCGCAGGAACTCGACTATTACCTGCTCAAGGATCTTCATGGCCTTGCGGATAAGGCTGCGGGTAATGATTAGCGGTGGGGTAAATCTGATGACATCGTGGCCGGCAAGCAGCACAAGCAGCTTGTGGCGGGTACAGATCTTCTGGAACTGTGAAGCCAGTTCTGAGTACTGAGGAGCCAGCTGTGCGCCGACCATCAGACCCCAGCCTCTGACGTCAGAGAAAACATTGTAGTGATCGTTGAGACGACGCAGCTCAGCACGCAGGAAGGAGCCGGCATCGGCTACGTGATCAAGGAAAGTCTGATCGGCAACGGTATCAAGCACATAGCAGCCTACGGCACAGGCCAGCGGGTTACCACCAAAGGTAGAACCATGAGTACCCGGGACAAAGTGACGGGCGAACTTCTCCATGGTTAGAATACCGCCAATAGGCACGCCTGCAGCAAGTCCCTTGGCTGTGGTTACCACATCAGGCTTAACCCCTGACTGCTCGTAGGCGTAGAAGGTACCGGTACGGCCAACGCCGGTCTGAACCTCATCAAAAATCAGCATGGCATTGTGCCTTGTGCACAGCTCGCGTACTCCATGCATAAATTCGGTATTGCCCTCAAGGATGCCGCCTTCACCCTGTACTACCTCAACAATAACAGCACAGGTCTTGTCGCTGATGGTTTTGCAGAAGGTTTCGAGGTCATTGTATGGCAGGTGGGTAATACCGCCAGGCACTGGACCAAAGCCCTTATAGTACTTTTCCTGACCACCTACGCTTACTGAGAAGAAAGTACGACCGTGGAAGCTGTGCTTGAAAGAGATAATCTCACTCTTCTCTTCACCGTAATTGTCAAAAGCAACACGACGGGCCAGTTTGAGAGCTGTTTCATTGGCTTCAGCACCTGAGTTTACAAAGAAGACGCGCTCAAAGCCGGTTAGCTTTACCAGTTTCTTGGCCAAGGTAAGAGTCTTGTCGTTTACAAAGACATTGCTGACGTGCAGCATCTTCCTGGCCTGCTTGTTAATGGCCTTAACAACACCAGGGTGATTGTGACCAAGACAGTTGACTGCAATACCGGCAGTCATGTCCAGGTATTTATTACCCTCGGTATCGTAAAGCCAGCATCCCTTGCCCTTTTCAAGAACCATGTCCTGAGGAACATAGCAGGGAACCATTACTTCATCATAGGTTTTTCTGGTGATCTTCATTTGTTTTCCTTGAAACTTTTGTCCCGCCGGGCTCCTGCTGAGAAACTAATGCCTGTCTCCTGAGGAGAAGGACTGTCTTTAATGCTGATGTCCGGTGTTTATCCTGGTAATACAGTCTGCCTGAACTCAGGCATAGGACCTGGCCATACACTCTTCTGCTGCTTTGCTTTTGTTTGCTGCAAGTGCTCTGGCCTGATGAGCTGTGCGTCCGTTGCCGGGCAAGCTCTGGTAACTTTACCGTGATTTACATGTTTAATCTGGTCTTAGCTTCAGACGACAGCATGTGCTGCCTGACTGGTCATCTTGTTGCTGTTTTCCAGCTGCTATTCGCGGCTGCGGTAGCTTCTGAGGCTGTTGCGGTTTTAGCTGTAGCGGCTGCGGTAGCGGCTGAGGCTGTTGCGGTTTTAGCTGTAGCGGCTGTTGCTGCTGTGGACTTCAGTGGTTGCATGGTGACTGCAGAGGCACAGGCAGGTGCCGAGGCAGCTGGCAGCGCTATTATGTGCACTAAAGGTTAAATTCGTAAGCAACTTCATCGCAGCGGTCCTGCTTGCTGCAGTTGTCGCAGTCTTTTCTGATCTTCTCAGGCAGGGCCTCGATGGTGGTCAGCTTAAAGCCTACGCGGGCAAAGAAGTCAGGATTTCTGGTCAGAACGAATACCTTCTTGATTTCATAGTCAGCAGCCTTGTGCAGCAGGAACTCAACAATGGCGCGGCCCTGACCCTGACGCTGAATCATTGGGTTAACACCCAGTGAGCGAATCTCTGCAAGTCCGGTATCGTAAACGTACAGACATGCACAGCCCAGCACCTGGCTGTTCTTTACGCATACGGCAAAGGACTGAATGTTTCTGATAATGTCCTCACGGCTGCGTGGCAGGTTCTCACCCTGCTGAGCCCAGTAGTTGACCATATTCTGCAGAGCGTCAATATCAGACAGACGGGCCTTACGTACCACGAAAGCATCGGTAGTGTGCTCAGAGAGCAGCTCCTGAACATCGTTCAGGGCCTGAGTAATGCGGCTCAGGGCTCCTTCACTGATCTGATCCTTCTTTCTTAAGGTAGCGGCCTGATGGTAAATCTCATCGAGGCTCACCCCATGAAACTTGTCCAGGCTGACAAAAGGTATTGATGGTAAGCCATGGTTATTGGCGCTGTCAGAAGGGGTATTGAAGGTCATTTGTGTGTTCCTGTTTACTTGTCCACAGATGGTGTGGAAACCTGTTATTTACCTGAATATCAGCTGCCGCATGACAGCATCATGGTGCAGGTGCAGGTACTGGCTCTGGTAAGACTGAGAGGATTGCAGGAAGCTGGCGCTTATGACTGGTGCTTCATGCTTTTGCATACACCCAGTGCCTCAGATTGCCTTGCATTGTCCTGTCTTGTACTGCCTTCCTGCATTCACTGCTGTTCAGGCCTGATATCTGTTGTTAAGACATGAGTACTCATGCCTGCACCTGTTTGCTCTCCCTGTCAGCGCTGCAGGCTTTATTGCCTGCGGAGCTTTCATTCCCATCAAATTCATCAACTGCAGTCCTTTTGTACAGTAACCTGTCACTTTCAGCCTGGCTGTAACTTCGAACCTCGAAGTCACTGCGGCGCTGCACTGTCTGCCAAATCAGGTTGTTGTGGTGCCCGGCCGGCTCAAGACTGTGGCTTTTGCAACTGCACTGGCCTTGGCGGCATTCTTTGTGACAGTTTGTTTTCAGCGGCGAATCATGCAAACCAGGTGCTTGTGCTGACCTGTGTCCTGCTTAAGTCATTTTCATATTGAGGGTATTTAATGACTTTTGAGACACTTCGGTCATAGAGGCATTCAGGATTGACCATTGGGATGCCTGCTGTTGCCTGCCTGCTGTTGCCTGCAGACTGCTGCCTTTCATGCTGGCCTGTGCTTTTGGCCCGAGGTGCTGCTTCAGCCGCAATTGCTTTATCAGTACCGTCTGACTGAATACCTGAGGTCATCCAGCTGGAGGCTGGGGCTTGCTTACTGTCATTTCATGCCTGAGCTTGAGTGTGCATGGAGCAGGTTTTGCTAACCGTCTGGCCCCGGGCTTTATTGAGATTCATGACATCGTTGGACTGAGCCATGTCTCTTTGTCAGGCTCCGGGGTCAGATGACTGCATTGCTTTGCCCAGAGGTCATTGCTGTCTGGGGACTGCTGGACCTTCATGATGGCGGCGGTCAGGGATGGCAACTGGTAACTGGCAACTGGCACCATCAGCCGTGGCTGCCAGGGTGCGGTCAAGTACCTTTTGGCCTGGTGACCAGGTTACATCTGGCCTTGCGGCTTGCCGGTTCTGCCAATTGCCCTTGCTGTCAGCGCCAGGGCTGCAAGTGATGTTCTTTATGGGAATAAGGAGACTGGTCAGCGACGACACCAGGAGGGTGTGGACGCTGCCTGCAGCTCAGATCTGCTGCCGGTAGGCGGCAGCCTTTGGCTGAGCCGGATGCGCATTAAGCGCTCAGAGTGGTTCCGATTCGTCGGAGCTTGGAGAGGTTGCTTCTTGCCTGTTCATCGAAGATGGAGGCAATGAACACTGGGGCGTTACTCTTATGAGCAACGTCAAGGGCATTTCTGACCTTTACGGCCATGCCATCTTTGATGGTACCGTCAGCAACCAGCTGCTCAACGGTAGCGGTATCGATGTTTTCGATGAGCTGGCCATTTTTATCCAGAACACCGGCCACATCAGAGAAGAAAACCAGCGGGGCTGCAAAAGCAACTGCCAGGCAGGCGGCCACTTCATCAGCGTTGATGTTAAAGAGCTGACCCTGCTTATCAAGGCCAATAGAGCACACTACAGGAGTAAAGCCTCTGTCGAGCAGCATACTTACAGTAGCAGTGTCCTCACCGGTGACACCGGCAACGCAGCCATACTCCTCAGGGTAAGGCTTTACTGCACACATGTTGAAATCAGTACAGAGCATACCGAGGGCATTAAGACCGCTCTTTATGGCGCATCCCTGAAGAATCTTGTTGCACTGACCTGCAAGGGTACCGGCAATGTAAGGCATCTGCTCAGCAGGGCTTACTCTGATGCCGTCTTTTTTCACTGTGGTGAAGTTAAGAGCACCCAGGATATGGTCAACCTCAACACCGCCGCCGTGAACAACAATACACTGCTGTCCCTGGGACTTAATCTGCTCAAATAAGGCACTCAGTGCCTGTTCATAGTTGAGGGCCTTACCCGAAAGCTTTACTACTAACATGCTTATTTACCTGCTTGTGCTGCTCTGGCAGCTCTAAAACCGTATTAACACGGTTTGATTACCCTTTCCGCCGTATGCTGTCTGACCTTTGCTCATGCTGCTGCCTGATTATTCTGCGCTGCATGGTGCCGCCGGCAGTAGTCTGTGGGGCCACCATGCCTGGGAGAGGGCATCCTTGCTGCCCTGTTCCCCGGCTGCAGTGCAGCCATGGCTGTGCATGAGAGCTGAAATCGCCGGCTGTGAGCTGTTGATATGTCTGACTGTTACTTGCTCATTGCGGAAATAACCTTTCCCTCCAGTGCTGCCATGTCAGGCTGCCCTGGTGCTCAATACCATGACCAGCTTTTCCATGCATTGCCCTGACACTGGTGCAGGTGCTGCAGGTAGAGGCTTACGGTATTGTGCCGGGAACTGCCCTTAAGGCCGGGCCAGCCATGGTGAAGCTCAGGCTTCACTGGCACTGCAAGTGCCGTCACTGAAGGGGGCTCTATACTAGAGCAGGCATCGGGTACGAGGCAGACCAAAGTGCAGGTTCATAGCTTCAATTGCCTGAGTGGCAGCTCCTTTAAGCAGGTTATCAATAGCGCTGTTGATGACTATATAACCGCCGCTGGTGACAAAAGAAATGTCACAGAACGGGGTATGCTGTACATCATGCAGCTTTACAGTATCCTTGCGGACACGTACCAGAGTAGAAAGACTTTCGTAATACTCAGCATCACCGGCATTACCACGGGCACGGGCATCCAGTGCTGACTGACGGTAACTGCACTTTGGATATGCGCGGGCATAAGCTGCCTCTATATCCTCAGCGCTCACTCCATCCTTAAGACGGGCTGTAATAGTGGCCAGAATGCCACGCTTAAAATCGCCCAGGTGTGGATTGAAGATTACGTCACAGCCGGCATATTCGACAATTTCAGGCTGGTGGCGGTGGGTAAACAGACCATAGGAGTTAAGGCTGACTTCGCAGAAGCTGTTGCTTAATCTGGCCTTGCGACCGGCACCGGAAACGCCGGACACGGCGTTAATGACAGCAGGCATGGAACTGTCTAACAGACCTGCATGAGTAAGCGGCTTTAAGGCCAGCTCAGATGCAGTTGGGTAGCAGCCAGGCATGCTGATAAGTGAGCTTACCTGAAGCTCCTCAGGCTTGACCCAGTCAACGAGGCCATAGACACGCTCTTTCATGAGATCTTTCTGGCGTCTGCCAAATTCAAAGCCATAGCAGCGCTGAGCAGTCTCAAGGTCGGAAATACGGAAAGCTCCGGACAGGTCAATAACCACAATGCCGTTGTCGATAAATATCGGAGCCAGATCATGGCTGACCTTGTGGTCGGTTGCCAGGAAGATAACATCGCAGTCTTCTGAGGTCAGGGCTGAGGCACGCTCCAGATCCAGCGGCTCAAGCTGCAGCTCGCACTGTCCTCGCAGGGAACCATGAACCTCACAGATCCATGAGCCCTTGTCCTCACTGCCCTCAGAGACAAAGAGGTGAGTAACGGTGACGTTCTTATGCTTGGCCAGGTGGCGGATCAGCTCGGCGCCGGTGTAGCCGCTTGCACCTGCAATAGCAACCTTAATCATCCAAAAATTCCTTAAGCTGCTGAAAATTGTCAGACATCAGGTCGGACACTGAGTTCCCTGCAGGTAAATCCTGCACTCCACGGGATAATCTTGAGTTTCTTAGCATATAGAAAAACCGCAGCCCTGACACATACAGCACTAAAACAGAGCATTATCAGGCATGCCAGACCTAACATGCACCAAAGTAAAACAAAATTTCGAAAAATCTATGATAAAAGAGCTTGTTTAAGCCATTGTCATAATCATGTTAACACTATATACAATTGAGTTTTTCTTTCCTCAGACCATCTCGACAGCCCATGTCTGAACAGACTGATTCCACAGCAAAGGCATAAGTGCCATCACTTGCTAACCAATACTGATTTAGACATGTGCCGCACCATTGCCCCTCCAAAACCCCCTTAAAAAACACACTCTGACAGCCAAATACTATGGAGCGCGCTCTCTACTGTCAGCACCCGAGCTGAGAGCTGCCATAGCCATGATGAGCCCAGGCAGGATCCCTGTCAGAGAGAAAATTATAATTTCTGTCCCTTGCCCATTTTGGAACACAATCAGAACCCGCCGCTGCTGTGGCTATAATCTAATTTCATGCCTCAATGACCTCAGCGTGCCCTGTGCGCTCCGCGCTGCACCTGCAGCCGCAGAGTAAGCTGCAGAGCAGCATCACCACAGAGTCAGCCGCCGCCGCAGGGAAAGCTGCAGCGCAGCTTCACTACAGCGTCAGTCGCCGCCGCAGCCTAAGCAGCAGCGCAGCTTCACCAAATGATCAGCTGCCGCCGCAGCCTAAGCTGGCTGTACAGTGCCTCATGGTACAGGACAGCCTGAGCTTGTGAGCGCCCACCCAGGTTATTCAGGCCTGAAATGAAATTTCATCATTACGAGCAACATACAGGAAGCGCCATGGCTACTTTAGACTACCTGACCCGCCTTATCAGCTTTAATACCACCAGCAGTGATAAGGCCCATTTTGATCGCCCGAACAGTGAGCTCATCGAGTACATGGCCGGGCACTTCAGACAGTGCGCATTTACTACCCTGGTCTACGAGGTAGCACCGGGCAAGCTCAATCTCCTGGCTCTGAGCCCTTCCATCTGCTCGCCATCGGCATCTCAGTGCGGAGGCGCCGGCCGTCCTGGTGGCAGCGCCGCTGAAGCAGGTCAGGATCTGGGCCTGCTGCTGAGCGGTCACAGTGACTGCGTGCCTTTTGATGATGAAAAATGGACCGACAGCGCTTTAAAACTCACCGTACGTGACGGCCGTGCCTATGGCCGTGGAGCCTGTGACATGAAGGGCTTCCTTGCCTGCTCCATGGAGGCAGCTGCTGCCGCCCATGCGCGTTATGGCGACGACTTTATGAGCTACCCACGCCTGTCATGCCTCATTACCTGTGATGAGGAAAGCTCCATGAATGGTGCTATTGATGCCATGCGCCTGATACGTGATGACCTCAATGGGCAAAACTTCACAAATCTCAAGTTCTCCAGCGCCAGCATGAGCTCACTGCCAGCTGACCTGCTCAGGGGACGTCACTTTGATCTCATCATCATTGGTGAGGCTACTTCCATGCAGGCCGTTATCGGCCATAAGGGATACATGGCCCGTGACCTTATGATTAAGGGTGTATCAGCCCACTCCTCCAATCCGGCTCTGGGTATTAATGCCATCAATATCGCAAGCCATGCCATTACCGCTCTCAACGGTCTTGCTCAGGAGCTGCAGGTCATTGGTGCTGACAGCAACTTCAAGGTAGGCTACCCATCAATGAACATGGGCTACATGAATGGCGGTCACAGCATTAACTCTATCTGCGATGAGGCTCATATTGGCTTTGATATCCGCCCTACCCCAAAGCTCAGTGAGGCAGTCATTATTCAAAAGCTCGATGAGGTTCTTGCCGGAGTCAACGCCAAAGCTAACGAACTGTATGCCCATCAGCTGACCACCGAGCGTGTCCGTAAGCGCCTCGGTCTTGATGCAGCACGCACAGAGTCTGAGACCGTACAGCTGCTGACTCTCACTCTGCCATTTGCTGATATTCCATCCTTTGCCAACACCAATGAAAACAGCCTGGGCTATATCAAAAAGCACGTACCTGCCGATACCGTCTTTGAGTACGTAAACTACTGTACCGAGGCTTCATTCCTCCAGCACCTCGGTCCAACAGTAGTCATGGGACCTGGCTCCATCGATCAGGCTCACGGCATTGACGAGTACATTGAGCTCAGCCAGCTGCATCTGTGCGACGACTTCCTGGCAGCTATCGCCGCCGAGTTCTAAACTGACCATAAACAAAAACAGCCAGCCACAGGCCCGCCCGCGCCTTACCAGTCACGGGCCGGTCCTGCAACCAGCTGCTCCTTAATCCCGCCCTTCCTCCTACATCTCATATGCAACACGCTCAGGCATGACCAGCACAGTATGTGACTTGGTGGGATGGGACAGGATGGGTTGTTATGAGATGTGATGTTATGGCTGGCACAGCCTGAGCCCTGTCATAGCCCATGCCCGTATCCGGGCATGGACAGCAGAGACTCTAACTGACTCCAGCCATTACAGGCCTACATCATATTACCTGCCGCACCATTTTTCCCTCCGGTGCTATTTCCACCTGCAGACACATCATTGCCCGGCCTGTGACAATTACTGTTTCCAGGCAGTTTCCTGGCAGTGCCTCCCTGACCTGCATTTCCCCCTGAACTTTTAGACTGCTTTACTTTGACTCCCTTGCCTGCATTGATCTTCCCCTGGCTTACGCCACTGTTTGACTGAGCCTGCTGTGCGACGCTATCTTTGCCGGGCTTGTTCTTGTCAGTGGTGACGCCTTTGTTTGACTGAGCCTGCCTTGACTTGCTTGACTTGCTGGAATTGCCTGCCTTGCTCTGACCAGAGCTGCTCCCCCTGTTTGACTGAGTCTTACTGACCTTGCTGGACTTGCTGGACTTGTCTGCTTTGCTCTGACCAGAGCTGCTCCCCCTGTTTGGCTGAGTCTTCCTGACCTTGCTTTTTTTAACTTGCCTTGCATGACGCACCTTGCACTTTGTCTTATAACAATCGGCTATGTTTTCACTTCTAACAAGTTTTACAAAGCGTTTTCTGGCGCATCTTACTGCAGCAACCTGCTTTATAAACAGCTGCATGGCAGGAGAAATGTCGTCCTGATCAACATGCCTTAAACCAGCGAACAAGATTCTTTCTATAAATCTCCTTGCATAATAGGAAGGAGAAGCCCCTTCATCGCCATACCTGACTGTTAAGCCACCAATGGTATGCATTCTCCACACAATATGCTCTGTTCGTTCTTCAATTATGAACTCTATAGGATCTCCAAAAACCCCGTACTCAGGAAAGAACCATATGTTATCTAAACAGTCAGGACACATAATCCTTTCGTAAAAAGGATCAAGTATCTCGTAGTCACTAAATCCTGCTTTATCCAGAATCTCCAGAACAGCCTTATCTCCGTACCGGCTTACCTTTTGACAATCTGTAGCCGATGAAGGGGCGTTATCATTGCTGCCTTTGCAAGCATCAGAATCGAAAGCATCGTATAACTCCAGTTTAAAAGGGAGTTCATCCAAGGGCTCATCTACAGCTTCTTTTCTTTCGCACATGCTCATAATTCCATTAAATGGATATGAGAACGCATCGAAAATAGTGCTGAAATCCATGTCAAAGCACTCATACCATAAAAGCTCATTTAAACAGCGCCATGAAATATCATCTGGCCCAGCACAAAACTGTGGCGGCAATGCAGGATCTTCACTGATACGGTCGAAAAGCTGCTCAGCCCTGCCAGAGAAAACAGTCTTTACTCCAGCCTGGTTAGCAGCACTGACAGTCAATCTGTTTCCTGAATAAAGAACCACGTCTCTGCCTTTATCTGCATAAGTGCTGGAAAACTGCAAAAGCAATGCAGTACTGATACAGGAAACTCCAGGTAGTGACTGAACACCAGTCCTCGTATTTCGTGGCTGATAGTCAATGAGAGCAAGTGTAAACATATGATCAGGAAGACAATAGACCACCTCCTCCCCAAGCTCCAGCAGTGCCCTTTGAGCTCTGACTGCCAGTGTGGCTGCAGCACGCACTCTGCTCAACCTGGCCAGAGCAAGCCTCTTGAGTACGGGCAAAGTAATCACCACAGTACGGTTCCCCGTTGCCCGCGCAATATTATGATAGTTACCCATCAAAAACTCAGCATCAGGAACAGCTATATGACTTGCCTCATAAAGGCTGCTTTCCATACCAATAAAATGCTCTGGCCTGTCTGACCGGCCTTCCCTCTTCGCGTAGCCGTTGAGAAGCTTATTCATTGAGCCTGAAGCAATGAGTCTCTCTGGTGCCATGTCTGGCGATCTTAATCGCTCGGCGTGCTTAGCCTGATCATCATAGACAAACAAAGGCTCAAATATTTTATATAAGCAATCTAAAGCATAGCAAAACTCATAGTATATGAGAGAAAATGAAAAATCTTCAGTACAGTTTATGGTGGCTTCATACAGCCAGTCATCAATCTCAGCCATGGCAGTCTTGCCAGTAGCTGGATTGCGCTTAAGAACAATGTGATTAAGCAGATCTGCCGTAATTCCTGTTCTTGCCATGGCTTTAACAAAGTCAATTCCCTGGTCCAGCCACTCAAACTCTGTAATCTTAATGCTGACGTATAATCCTGAGTCGTTGAAGTACTTCTGATTAAGCAGATAAAGACGCAGCTGTGATGCCACCTGATTGAAACTTATCCTGGCATTGCAGGTAATCCGGGCAAAAAAGTCATTAAGCATCCCCAGATCAACTATGTCATTTACTGGCTCAAGCCGGTCAAGCACAGGCTGTAGCCACAGCATGTCATCAGGCCAGTTAAATCCTGCCAGATCCCTGCAGCTGACAGCCTCCACAGGCAAACTGACTGGCCTTACATGTACAGCATCAGGTACCGGTCCTGGAAGCTCAGGGAACAATGACAGTACCCCCGGGGCTCTTACCCAGGCTAATGCCACATAGTCAGACAGGGTATGGATGGCAAAAGATGACAGACTGGTCAGATCATAAAAATCAAGCTCACTGGTAAACAGCAGTGGCACAGCAATATCATGACCGCTGAAACTGCAGTTCAACAGCTCAGGACTTAAGATCATGGCCCTCATCCCCTCGCTTTCGTCGTAACTGACAGCAAGAATGTTTCTGTCACTGTGCTTTACAAAACGCCAGTAATCGTATTCAAAGTATGAGTTTAGTGGCTTGCCGTCAGTCTTGTTGAGCATCCATAATCTCTTCTTGAGATCAGAGGCCATTTGCGGAGCATTGCCAAAAATGAACCTGATGAAATGCTGGCAGTCATTATTGCTGTCATTATCACTGCTACAGACACTCTTAACCCGGCGTGGCAGCTGCTCATAATCATCGGCCCCTGAGCAGATAAGGCTGTACTCCTCCTCAGACCAGAGCACCATGCATACTGCATCCCTGCCCCTTGAGCAAATGCCCTCCAAAGCACTGTACAGGGTTTTAAGCTGAGATCCGGCCTTACTGTCTCCAGCCATAATGCCGGACTGCTTATCCCCACCGCCCTGATCGCTGCTGTTGCAGTACGCCACCAGGTCACAGTAAAAATCGCTGCCTATGACAAAAAGCACGCGCTTGCTGGAACGAAGGAACTCGCCAGCGTCCGCATACAGCCCTGCCGCCTTATCCCCAGCTTCAGCCACAGCACCAGAACCTGCCCCAGATCCGTCATCAGCCACAGCAACAGCCAATGTTGTGCTACAGCCAGCTCTCTGCAGCGGCTGCAGGCTTATGCCATCAGGAAGCAGCAGACTGCAGTTACTCGAGCGTACAGTGGTAGCGCTGGTGTCATTGACTGAAGTGTTCCCAGAGGCGCTCTGAGAGCTGCTGTCCGGGCTGATGTCTGCACTGGTACTGCGTGCGCTGCGGGCAATGCGCAGCGGGCCCCTGTGAGACTTAAAGTCACTCTCACTTTCCTGAACCATGCACTCAACAACAGGCTGCACTATACTTTTGTAAAGCACCTCACTGTCAACCTTGTCAAGCCAGTCAGCAAAAGCTGCATCAGGGCTGCTCAGAGTCATATTATGCTCATCACTGTCATCAATGCTGATGATTACAGGAATATTGCAGTAATACCTGTCTCCCTCATGCTTTGCATTGCTGTGAGACTCACCTTGAGTCCGGTCTGAGGTGCAATCACCAGAATGACACTGCTGCTGCCATTTGGTATGGCTTATTACTCTTACCCTGTTACTGACAAGCCTGTACGACTCACCTGGCTCATGAGCCCCAGTTGCCTTACTGACATGATGAGAGCTATCTGTATCGTTACCTCCGGTTATCATGCTCTCATAGCAGCACACCCAGGCGTAGCTGCCAACATGGCAATCAGGACCTATTGCTGCAGATAATGCAGCATCATGTTCTGATGCCGGCGAAACAGCCGGCCCGGCTGCCGCAGCACCTTCCGACTCCGTTGAAGCGTCACAGGCTGACCATGCTTGAGATGCACTGGCTGGCCCTGCTGCAACAGCAGCACTGACTGCCTCCTGTGCGGCGGCATCAGCCCCGGCCGGTGCCTGTGCAGGTGCTGAGTGGTGGGAGGTGATGATGAACTTATCAAGGTCAGTCAGGGGTGCATATTCGATGGCAGTGCTGTTTTCTGCACAGAACGTGACCTGACCTGAGAAAAGAATGGAAAACTCGAATTTATCAGTCATTGTTTAATCCTGTTATGTGCCTTGCATACAGCTGTCATGGCTCATCTGAGGCTGACACCGGCAGCGGCAAACACGGCTGAGAGCCTTACTGTCCATATCTGTTGACTGATATGCAGTCCTGCCTGCCGTGTTTTGACTGTGCTGTGGTGCCAGCATCTTAAGGTCATGCCATGCTGTGCTGATGCTCAGCTGGCATGGCAATTAATAATCTGATGTTTTCAGGCCCAGCTTCTGAGCCTTTAAACCACAGATTCTGTCTTTTGTGTAGAAAACAACATCGTTGAACATATATCTCAGAGCTGCTGCAATAATGAGGTCATCATTGTTTCTGGCAGAGGGATCCGATACCCCGGCCAGCAGCCGCTCCAGAGTCTTATTGCAGTTAACAATATGCATTGCCTCTTTAAGGGAGTTAAGAACAGCAACACTGTGCGCTACCCTGTCCTTGAGCTCCTGAGATTTGTTATTTGAATGCCTGATGGCATCGAGCTCATTGAGAACAGTATCAGGAATGGCAATGATGCGGCTTTGAGCCATATCCGCAAGCCTGTCAGCATTGTTAATCACATAGTTGGTATCCATCACCGCCCATGCCTTATCTGTGTCTACACTCTCAAATACAGAGAAAATCTGCCCGTGCACCCTGTAAATGACCTCAAACAGACTGTCGAGCTCAGGTTCGGCCTTTTCAGGAAGGAGAGCAGACAGCTCCCTGTGGAGATTTTCAGGGCTGATAAGATAAGGCCACAGTTCTTTGCAACTGAGAAGATGCTCAGGACGGTCAAGACTGAACCTGACTGCAAAGTCCATAAGCTCTTTGAGCCCTGTAAACTCCCTGATATCAAAGTCAGGCCTGAAGAGCTCATGCTCAGAAAAAGATGAAAAGCCTGCTGCCTCAAGCTCAGCTCTGAATATGCCTCTGAACACGAGCAGCTGCATCTGAGGCTCAAAAGAGCGGATGCTCAGTGTCATGCGACGATAAGTATTACGGGCCAGGATGTTGACCAGATTCAGATCATCTAATGAACCTGCCGAATGCATCCCGTCAAAGAGACTGTCAGGAGCAGTACTGATATCAATAACTCCTGAACTTACCAGATCCTTAAGACTGTATGGAGTACAGCTTCCTACATGATCATGGATATTGATCTGACCTGTCATACGCTTCATAAAAGTGAGCTCTTCAATGCTGCACTGCTTAAATGCGGGCAGCTTCATGAACTCCACATAAGGCATGCCCCAGACCTCACCACGCTCCATTGCCAGATCATGACTGGCATAATGGCAGTCAATATGACCGGCTCTGATAACCATGGCCTGTCTGCTGGCTGTGTTGAGCACAATTACCTGGCTGTCAGTTGCACTAATCAGTTCTGCCCACTGCTTACAGGCAATCCTGTCCTCACTTTCCATGCATTCATCACGGCTCCATTCCATAAGCTGTGAGTAAAGCTCCTGAGCAGTACGGGTAACAGTACCGTGGTACTGCAGATCTCCAGGAAAGCATCCTCCCGTGTTTGTAAAATCTCTGTGATTTGGCTCCAGCTCATCATCACTGTCATGGTGAGACTCACCTGATCCGCCCCCATAACTGCCTGAGGCATATGCACAGCCAGCTGCGCTGTCCACTGCAGCACCAGATGCTGCAGTGCTCGGCTCCTGTGCAGCAGCTGGCGCGGCTGCGTCAGACAGCACCGTTGCACCAGACTGTGCAGCATCGTCAGCCTCCGGCGCAGTATCCGGTGCCATGGCCTCAGAGCATGAGGTACCATTAGCATTTGCTGACGGGTGAAGGGCTACCACTGTCATGGTCCATGCCTTTAGCCTGTTTCTTCTTGAAAGAAGCTCAATTAAGAACAGGCCGCTCAGATCAATCTTGCCGGGTACCGGCTTCTGATCACTGCCATACTTTACAAAGCGTTCGAGCATGACACTGCTGCAGATAACAATCAGCGGGCTGCTGTTTTTAATAAAGCGCCAGCAGGCCAGATCAGGGACTTCAACGGGACAGCATATTTTCGACATGTCCGGATCAAAGAGATCCAGGGCATGGAAATACTCTTTAACCGTGGCAAGGGAAGGCATCTGACCAGACACAGCGGCACGCCCACCAGATGACGGTACTTCGGTGCCTTCCAGAGGCTCATTTAACAGGCGGACCTCAGGAGCATCAGGGGCAGTGCCGGACACGCCTGAGTCTGGCGCTGCGCTGAGCACAGCTGACTCAGGCACAGCGCTTTCCATCTCTGCACCATCACTGGTGCTGCTTACCTCTGCTCTGTGACCAGTGAGGCTCATACCTGTCTCGTCACTGGAGCTGCCTGCCTTGGCATCAGAGATATCTGAGGCGGCCGGTGAGTCAGGTGCTTGAGGGCAATCATGGGCATCATGGGCATCACGTGCATCACGGGCATCACGGGCATCACGGACATTATGATTGTCATTGGCTGCCTCATCAGTGCTCTTGAGTGCCTCAATGAAGCGCTCACCGCCTGTGCTCATGTAGACATCTTTGCTATACGAAAAAATGTCTTTCTGAGTGGCAATGGACCAGAAAGCACGGCAGACGGCATGCCTGTACATGTAGTCAAGGCGGGAAAAGAGCGGTGCTATCACATACTTCAAAAGCATGGCACTGTCTGCTTTTTCCAGGAAAGAATTGATCATGCTGTCTGATGAGAACAGTGACAGATTACCGTCTGAATCAATCATGATGCTGACCCTGGAGGACAGTATGATTTGCTCATCATCATTTCTGGTACAGGTAATGCCTTTTTCAGTAAGAGAGCAGTCCTCTTTAAACCACCCGGCATTGCCAAGCCAGGCATAAGCCTGTGCCCAGAGCACCTCATCGGTGGCCATAACAGCAGGTGGTACCAGATCGTGGTCAGACCAGAGGGCTTTACTGAGGTTGACTCCTCCATCGGGCAGTACCTCCTGATAATCACTGTTATGCGAGTACTCATAACAGTTAATACTCTCCTTTGAGTTTTGTAACCATGAAATCCTCAGACCATGGGCTCTCGGACTGCCATCGGTATTACCACTGGCAAGGGGCTTGAACTCATTGGCACGTGAGGCACTGATCATGCCGTCCATAACAGGGCATGATAAAAGCGTTTCCTCAGTGACAAGGTTCTTACCGGCCATACGGCCATTGCGATAAAAACGCCTGGCCTCAGATGAAAGATTTACTGAACTTATTTTCAGTGCTCTCAGATCATCAGGCATTCTGCCGTCGACAGTTACCAGTTGACCGTTTTCCAGAAGCTGCTTTAAAACAGCAGTGACAAAGCCCTCATCAAGCTGCAGCTTTCCAGTAAGCTCAAGGAATGTGTACTGACCACAGTCAAGCTCACAGACCATGGAAAGCAGCAATTGCTCAGGGACGGTCATAACTCTTATCTTTGAGTACTCAAATCTGACAGCATAAGAAGCTGCTGCCACAACCAGTTCAAAGCTCAGAAGATTTCTTGCTGATTTCATTTTCTTCTTGCTCATGCTCTTACTCCCTGAAATCCCCGCCATCGCTGCTCTTATCTACAGCCACTCTGGCATTGCCCTGCATGCCGCTTAGTGCCTGCATGCCTTCAGCTCTCTGCACACTGTCTATGGCAGCGTCAGTGCCCCTGTCAGCCGTGTCAGTACGAGCTGCACTGTCTCTGCCTCCGGTGCCCGCTCCTGTGCGGCTTACTGTGCCGTCATGGGCTGGGGAGCTGGTGGCTTCACCTCTCATCAAAGCCCTGTTCTTGCCCTTGTGAATGACCACAGGCTTTTTTGACTTGCCCGGGGATGCACTGCCGTCAACACTGGCAGCCGCGCCTGCGCCGGCTGCTGCGGCAGCGGCAGCAGCAGATGCAGCATGAGCGGCTGCGGCAGCAGTGCGCCTGTGACTCCTCACTGTATTTACATCAGGAAGGGTTTTGACAAATTCGGCTGTTGTGGTAATGCTGCCGTCTTCAGCCGAAAACTCCATGTAATTGAACATGTTCTGGTACACCATGGTGGTGTCATAGCCCTTGCTGTCCATGCGCGGCAGTTTAACCGCACGGTTTTGCAGCATGTTGCGGGCACCAAATACCATGAGCAGATTCTGAGCACGGCTCATGGCCACGTTGATAAACTCAAAGCGGGCAATATTGGCTCTGCCAGGACTGAATCTCTGCTCCATCGGTCCGCCATTGTTCTTGACCAGACTGAGCAGAATCACAGGCTTTTCCTTGCCCTGATAGCGGATTACGGTATTAATATCGACATCAATGGCACTGAACAAGTTGCGCCTGCGTCCGAGCAGGGAGGCAATGGCCTCACGAATGACACGACACTGAGGCTGGTAAAATGACACCACGCCCACCTCAAGACGCCTGTTAGTACCGTAGCCGGCAAGCGCGCACTGACGATCAATATCCACCAGGGTACGGGCAATCAGACGGGCCTCAACCTCATTGACGTTGATATCGCCAGAAATGCGGTATGACTCGCCCTGCTCGTTTAAGGTGGTATCCACCCACAGCACATGATGGTCTTTGCTCATCACAACAGTGCCTGACGGGGTGGCAAAGGAGATACCGTGCTCACGTGGCAGCTGCGGATTACCGCAAACCAGCTGTCCGTCATAAAAACAGTTAATCAGCCGCATAATTCCAGGGTGCATGCGGAACTGAACATTAAGACGCTGCCTTAAGCTGTCTGGACACTGCTCAAAAAGCTCCTTGAACAGACTGGCTGTAACCATCTTTTCGTATTTTATGAGGTTGTCCTGAGTAAGAGCATCATGACCAGGATATTCATCCCCCTCGTCTGAGCTGTCCTTATCAGCCCCATTACGGGCAGCATCAGCCCTGTCAACAAGATCCGAAAAAGTCACACCGTCAGCCTCATTGAACACAGGTGGCAGCTGACGGTGGTCTCCCACCAGCACCGCACGAGGAGCACGCATCAGAGGCAGCAGCAGCTCAAGCGGAGTTGCTTTGGAAACCTCATCGATGATGACCACGTCAAAGCTGTCCATATTGTTGTCATAAAGGGTCCTTTCATTTTCATTACAGGACATGGCCACTACGTTGCAGCTGTCGATATAGCTCCGGCCCACGTATGCCCAGTCATCAGCTGCGCGCCTGTCAGCATTGCGGAAAATCTCGGCGGCCTTTTGGTAAAAAGGCAGCAGCTGCTTATGACTGCTCTCATAATCATCAAGACAGCTCCTGAGCGCAGCAAGCACAGTGTTCTGCTCATCAAGCAGTCTGACCAGATCATCAACATCAGGACGCCACTGCCTGCCCTGACGCATCAGCACCACATGCTGGTCCCCGGCGCGTGCAGCGCCTGCTGCGTCAGCTGTAGCTGGCGCATGTGCAGGCGCAGGCGCAGCGCGCTCTGCCGGCACTGCACTCAGGCAGCGCAGCAGACTGGCAGTAAACTCGGGCACGGTAAGGCTGTCAGCGGCCTCAGTGACAAGCTCCTGTCGCTGATCCTGGCTCTGGTCATGGCCCTGCTGCCCTCCCTGGGAAGCCCAAGCCGTCTGGCTCCTTCCTGGCTTATGGGCATTGCCTGACTCAGATAGGCCCAGTTCAGGCCGTTTCTGGCTGTCGCTTCTGTCCCTGGCAGTGCTCAGGCCTGCAGAAAGCTCAGGCACCTTCAGATAAATGTCCCTGAGTGACTGTTCGTGGGCATACTGAGAGTCAAGCCAGATGTTGATGCTGTCCTGCAGCCTGGCAATCTCAGCTGCAGCAGCGCTGTGCTCCTGCCTTGCCTCATCGGCTTTTTGTCTGACTTGACGGGCTGACTTTTCTACAGATTCCTTAAGCGAGGCCTCATGTCTGCTGACTTGCTCAAGTGATGTGCTTACTGCTGCGCTCAGGACTTCATTCAGGGAGACAAGCTCACGGCACCTGCCGGTAAGCCACTGCCTTATCAGGGCAGCATCACCACTGGCACGCACTTCATTGCAGTCAGGGAACAGTTCAGAGTAATTGCCACATCTGCAGCTGCCCTCACTGCTGTTCTCGCTTCTGATCCTGAGCTCATTGCGACGTGCAGTGAGGCTGCGCAGCTGCTCAAATAGCATGTCAGAAGGATCATCCTCAGCAGCAATCTGCTTTTTGAGCTCAGCAATACGGCTGCTGACTGCAGCCAGCTGCTCCTGCGCATCCCCCTGAAGCCCTGCAGTACTCTGCCCCTCTGAAGCCCTGAGATCCATCATCATGGAAAGCAGCACACAGTTTATCTGGTGCCATGCGCTGAACTGAGATGCAACGCGCCAGACACCGCCCTCCTTTCCATCGGCCAGAGCAGAATCAGCGGCCAAATCTGACCCGGCAGACGCTGCGTCCCCAGCGTACGTAACCGCCATCCCGGCCACAGCTGACTTAACCATACTGTTATCAAAGCCACGCAGGAATTCGGCAAAGCCCTGGTTGATGCAGGCAAAGCCATCCTGTCCTGACCACTTGATATTGCTCAGTATCAGATCAGCTGCGCGGTGTTGCTCCAGAGCTGCAGCCAGTACCGACAGATCACGGCTGCTCCATGCAGCACCGCCCGCTGCGCTGCTGACAGCACTGCTGACAGCGTTGCTGTCGCAGCCGCTGTCTGCAGTACCGGCAGGGCTGACGGCGCTTGCGCTGGCAACGCCGCCTGCTGAGCAGGCTGCATCCGGGCTTACTGCATCCGGGCTCTCTGAGCCATTGGCCATGCTAAGAGCGCCACTTATCGGGCGTGCTGCATCAGGGCTGACAGATCCACTTGCCGGGCGTGCTGCATCCGGGCTCTCTGAGTCACTGGCCTTGCTGAGGGCGACACCTACCGGGCGTGCTGCATCAGGGATGACGGAGCCACTTACCTGGCTTACGGCTGAGCAGATTTGCTGCACTGCCTGTAAAAACTCCCTTTGTGCCTGCAGCTCACTGATTTTGAGTCTGTCAAGCTCATTGCTGCGCAGCCTGAGCTCGCTGAGGCTGAGCTCACGCTGACATTCGATCTTACGGCTCTCAAGCGTGGCCAGTTGCGCTGTGCTGCTTTCAAGCTGTGCAGTAAGTAAGGCAAAATCCCTGGTCCAGCTGTCCAGCTTCTCTACTGCCGATGTCAAAATGTCATAGCGGTCAAGATAAACATTTTGTAAAGCATTAGCAACGCTGTGATAGTGACGACCAAGAGCTGCTGCAGCGGTAAATGACATGCCCTCTGTGGTAATACGATCGGAAAAACGGGCCAGGCGTATGCCTCTGAGCTTTGGGTTGGACTGCAGGCGCGACAGGGCATTATCAAGGGCATCATGAGACTGACTGGCCAGTAAAATACGATTGCCGCGTGCCGCCAGCTGCATACAGGCCTCGGCAATAACAGTAGTCTTGCCCGTGCCTGGCGGTCCCTGTATAAGGCAGATATCAGGGGCACTGATCATCTTGCGTACTGCCTGCTTCTGAGCTTCATTGAGACTGGAGTTATACCATAGGGTAATGTCCTCCATAGTCTCAGGGGTACGGGCTGATGTGATGTCAAAGAGATAGCCTGCCAGATATGGGGCATAGCAGGACTCATTGGAATAAAGATTTCTCAGGGCGGCACGATGACGGTTGATCAGGGTAATATCACCCACCAGCGAAATGGAGATAAAGCCCTGATCAGGCAGTTTGCCAAAGACCTTTTTGAGCCGGCTGTCAGGCTCACCACTGCCGGTACTGCCATCAGCCTCATTACCACTGGCAGCGCCATCGTAAGATCCACCTGACATGCCATTGACCACGGTGGCCCCGCCTGCGGAGCTGGTGCCAGCGGATCTGCTGCCTGCGGTATTCTTGCCACCTGAGTTATCAAAGGCGCCATGCCATTGCACGTCGGCATCTGATCTGCTCATATCCTGATCACTGTCAGGGTCAAAGGCGATGCCAGAGAGCTTATTGGCAAGCTCTTCAGACAGCTCAACTCTAACCAGAGCCAGTACTGCCTCTGACGCATCTTTAGCACTTCTGCTCTTGCCGACAAGTGTGTTAATCAGTGCACGGGCCTGTTCACACTGTCTGTTTGACAGAGAGACAGCGCTGGACTGACTGCCATTCCCGCCCTTACTGCCGGATTTGCTCATGTTACTGCCATCTTTGCCCATGGCACTTCCAGCTTTGTTGATGTTACTGCCCGAAAGTGGCGGGCTGTTTTTCAGGTTGATAACCTCAGGCATTGCTGTGCTTATCTGGCCTATGTTCTCAAAGGCAGGTCTTAACATGGTGTCGCGGCCATAGAGGATGCCATTGCTGAAAAGATTGAGCTCAAAGGACAGATCATCAGAAGATACGTCGTATTTATAGGCAACCATGCTCTGACGTCTCATGGCACTGCACGCTTTATAAAGCGTATCGCGATCCGGTGCTACCACAGCAAAGACCAGACTGCCGCTTTGCTGCTCATAATTCCAGGAAATATAGCGCAGCCCCTGGGCTCTGTATCTTACCAGGTTGTACTTGAAATTAAGGAAGCTGCCCCACTGACTGAAACGCTCTGCATTATTCATCGCAAAAGGGCTGAGACCGGCAACATCTTTGCTGCGAAAGAGGTTCCTTTTGTAACCACTGCCTGTTGACGGTGGATAATCGTGAGATGAAAGCGGGATGAACGTGCTTTGCATCCTGAGCTCATAAGGGGCAGCAGTGGCCTGACCAAAAGTAATGGAGGCGCGTACCGGCTGGAAGTACGGGGTATCGGTTTTACGGGCACGCCTGCCGATAACACACAGTGATACATTTTCCGGAAGCTCAGGAAAATATGGGTGACAAGGGATACGCACACAGTAAAAGTCAGCATGGTTCAGATCATCTCTGATGTTGATATTACTGACATAACAGTTAAGCGTACAGTCAGAAGGAAAGAATCTCGTGAGAAACCTGTAAGTTATCTCAATACTGGCCGACTCGGAGCTCTCGTCCTGATCAAACACCCATGGAAAGCTGCCGGAGTACCTTCTCAAAGCAGAGCGTACTGTTCCTGCAAATTTCACGTTGAAATCAGTCATGCCCATGGATCCAGGCATGCGCCAGTAAATACGTAAACAATCTGCCCTGTTCTGACCGCAATCGGTGCTTACAGCCACAGAGCCACCTGCAACAGCCACAATGGTGCCGCCACTCCTGTACGGCACAAGAGCATTGGGTGACATGCCACCCAAGCCACTGTCCCCGGCATTGCTGCCAGCTGCCTTACCCGACTGTACAGAGCAACCTGCAACAGCCACAATGGTGCCGCCACCCCTGAACGGCACAAGAGCATTGGGCGACATGCCACCTAAGCCACTGTCCCCGGAATTGCTGCCAGCTGCCTTACCAGACTGTGCAGAGCCACCTGCAATAGCCACAATGGTGCCGCCACCCCTGAACGGCACAAGAGCATTGGGCGACATGCCACCCAAGCCACTGTCCCCGGCATTGCTGCCAGCTGCCTTACCCGACTGTGAAGACGACCCAGGCACTGAAGCCGTCCCCGTCACTGCACCAGCGCCCTTGCCAGGTGACTTACCTTTGTCACAATCCCTGAACAGCTTCGCAAGACTTAACCAGCTCAGCTTGCTTACGAGAGTTTCAAAGCCCGGCACAGAATAAAACTGCGCAAGCGGATTTTCACTGGTAAACACTCTCACCTTAAGACTTGCAAAGGCGCTGCTGGCAAGAATATCGCCCGATACTGACTTGCCAGAATGGCAGGCAGATTTACCCTTACCTGCTCCAGCATGCTGCGACAGGCGCTGACCTTCATGCTCTATAAAACTTACAGCAGAGATATGCTCAAGAGATGATACGCCCGGTCTGTCCTTTGCGACAATGGTGGCATACGGCATGAAACAGCCGTTTGTAAGCTTAATGCCTGTAATAAAGAGCGATTTTTTTGCAGGCAGCTTAAATGAAGGATGAAAGACAAAACGGATACAGACAAGCTCCTGAGCGACATTGCTATCTCCTGTTTTTATCTTGCTCACATAGCACAGCGGCAGCTGATCATCACTGGGAAATACCTGCTGTAAAAAGAACCTTGATAACCGATTATTACTTATTTGAGACAGGTTAGAAGTGCAAACAGGAGGTACTGTATTGTCAGGAAGTTCCTTGAGCATTGCTCTAACCGAGCCTGCAAATACTTTAAAAGCTTTGGGGCCTTGAGTATTTACCGGCATTACCCATTGAACAGTACCGCTGTCTGTCGGAGGTACAAGTGGCGACGGCAGAGTTACGCCACTGTGTGAGGCAGTATTTTTGGATAATTTTGTACTCATACGAGTTTAATCCTTTAACTTGCAATCAGTTCTCAGGCTCATATGAAGAAATGACAGTGCATCAGTGCGCATCAGTAAGCTTTGTCCAGGTGCCTGCATAGCAGCACCGGAGAGCATGGGCATGGGCATGCGCCCATGCACGCACATGCTCATGTCCGTCCATGGCGTCAGCCTTGGGCTGCAGGCATGCTGCTACGGGCATGCGGCTGCAGGCTTGCAGCTGTCGGCATGCGGCGGCGGGCTTGCCTGTGCCTGGCCCTGGTGCTGGTATTAATGCATCAGATGCAACGGTATATGAAGATGTACAGAAAGCTCGTGCTTGAAGATAAGGTCAGCATATCCATGGCATGTCATAATGCGGGCTCTGTCACCTGCAGAAGGAGACAGAGCATGCGACATTATGATTTATAAAACATTTTGTTTATAAATATGCACTCATCTTTGCTGACAGACTCAGGGCATTAATCAGACACTGCTAAATGGCGAACTTAAGTTTAAATACCATCTGTAGCGGCCATAGTAACCGTAAGCATGGTTTTAAGTACTCAGACGCTCATTAGCAGGCAATCATGATCAAAAGCTCGCTGATCCTTTCATATCAGTCGTTATCAGTTATTTCCTGGATTTTACAGAAGATTATTTTGCTGTAACTGCAGCTGCTGCAACATATGGCCTTTTGACGTGCGGGCACTGATTTCTGAGGCAAATTTGCTCCTGACAGGGACAAAAAGCATACTCAGCCGTGCTCCGTGGTCATGACAAAGCCATAGCCTGCTGCACAGACTCACAGTCCTGCGGCATAAATACTCTCTAAAACATAAAATATATCATGCAAGCTCAATACTGCTTTTTTCTTCATGACCGGCTGCTGACTGAAAGATGACTGCCGTTTACCAGTCCTGGCGACAGCACTTGATAATGCCAAGGTGTGTCGGGCTTAACATTCTGCACAGCTCTGGCCAAACTTTTACATTACACTGTTGCAGATCCATACTCATGGCCAACTTTGCCAGGAGGATCTTTTATGAACGTGTACTGATGTACTTTGTGCTTCAGGTGTATTGCAGATGCAGGTACCTCTACGGACGAAGTCTCTGTTAACAGTTGCAGTTACTGCTCATATTAAAAGCATAATATGCTGCATTGCAGATTTAATATCTAAAATGTTTTAGAAAGACGGTAAGCAAGGAAAGCTACATTAAAAGACGGGATCAAATGCGACTCTGCAGCTGACTTTATTGTATCAGGACAGAGGTGCTGACCATATCTGTTTATATATCTGTACTGTATATACCGACTGTCATTTGCTCATACTGGAGACAAAATTCCCCTAACCCCAAACAAAAGGGCCTTAAGGAAATCATGATTCCTGCTGAGAATAATGATGGTATGTATATATTGCTGTGTGCAGCTGCCACGACATGGTCATGACATTTCCCGGGGCGCCATGAATAAACATGACGCAACCGGGTATGACATGAAATGTCAGCCATTACGGGATATGACTTATCCCGTCATGACATGACGGGGTATGACCTGTCCTGTCATGACATCATGTATCTGGCATGACAGGGCACAACAAGTCCTGTCATGTGATTCATGTACAGCTGCACACTTGAATTGCATGCCTTTAAGGCACGAGTCCTGATATCCGCAAGCTCAATATGAGTCTTTAACACTGCTGAGCAGTATTGATGTGGAAACGGATAACAGGACGAGTAAGGAAAATGTAAAGCCATCAAGCCTTTGAGACTCTTATGCCTTACATTGAGAAATAAGATATAGCCAGCGCCCAGGAACGACGGGCACCTTATTCAGCCCTGCATTACTTTTACAGCACTGAACGCCGGTCTATCTCATACCGGTATCAGTAGTGCAAAGTCACTCAAAAACTCAGGGACAGAATAAACTTCAGTTCAGACGGTACTGTGGCAGCATATTTCCACTTATGCTGACATAGAGACCGTGCAGAGAAATCTGAAGGCTCAATGCTGTCCTTGCTTACTCTGACAAAAACAGCTCTTACAGATTTACTTAAACAAGTAATAGTCAGCCTCGCAATGATTAAAAATCTGTAGCAGTATTTTCCTAAACAGCTATTGCTGTTCAGGGCAGCTTCGCTGACACTTTCGTGTGAAGCTGAAATCATTATGAGGCGGGTGACTGGCACAGAAGGTCAGATACCTGACCTTAATGCCAGCTATGCCTGCAGCATACAGAACCATGTTGCCCCGTGACAGATGCCCTGAGGCATCAGTCCCTCGCTGCACTTGCGCATATCTGCATGAGTGCAAAGGCACATCAGCAGCGTAGCACAACAAGTGCACGGGCACAGGCACAAACGCCTGACGGTATGAGCACCGCAATGGCACAAACGCCTGACGCATGAGCACCGCAATGGCACAAACGCCCGACGGCATGAGTACCGCAATGGCACAAACGCCCGACGGCATCAGTGCCACCAACGACACAAAAGCCTGACGGCATAAGCGCAAGGTCACCTGCATTACTGCAAAGGTGCATGCGCATATGGCGCTTATGGAACTGTACAGGCAGACGGCCACATGTTATGGGGCCTCTGTCCTGCAGAGCATAATGGTGGATTTCTGGCCAGAATGCCCAGTCCTTACACAGTTAAGGACGGCACTGGTTTCAGGCCAGAAAGGTAAAACTGTTGCAGCATTGCGCTGGCAACAAATGACTGATAAATCACGCTTTTTTCAGTCATTTCCGATTTTTATCACATTTGGGCAAAAGAAAGCAAACCAGAATGACAGATAAATTGTCCTATTGTGAGCCAGATCAAATAAACTGATCTATGCCCTCCTTTACCTGGCATGTCATGCAATAATTTGATGAAAAAGTGAAACTCTAACAGACAAACGTTTAACATGAAGCATAGATGATACTGCCTGCTCTTGCTTCTGATATCAAATGAACAAGTAATGACTGATGCATTTGCAACTGACAAGAAAGATATGATGTCAGACGAGGGAAGGGACGGTCAGATCAGGTGAGGTGAAAAGAAAAGACAGCTCTGGAGTGCTGCTGACAATGAACCTGCAAGGCTCCGCATATTATTATGGACCCTTGCAGCTCACATACACTGAAGATACTAACCAAAACTGGTAGCGAAGCATTAAAATAATACTGGTAACTTTGTTTTATTCCGAGTATGAAATTTAAAACAAATGTACCTGAATGCTGACATAATGTATCCATAAACAACAGTTGGTAAATATATGCATATGTATGTATGTATGTTTTACCGGTAACTGTTCAACAATATGTAAGCCATGGATGCCTTTATTCTTAGACTGCAGGGAAATTATGAACAGCAAATTTATCTTGTTTTACTTTTAGATATGTAAATGTAACAGTAACACTTAATGATAGATAATGCTTTTATTAATACCTCTTTGTACGGAATGAGAATGAATGTAAGGCTTGCAAATATGAAGATAATGAGCACTTTCCATAAGTACTTATTTATCTAATCTTTCAAGTAATGACGTCATACTGAACAGTACGATATCAGGAGTAATAATGAATAAGATTGTATTTGAAGAAGTTAATGAGCAAGAAGTTTTTGCAGAATACACCGAGGGATGCTCTGGCGAGCGCTCTGCCTGCTGTACCCGAGTATGTACCCGTGATATGAACTCTATGGAAGACTCTGAGGAGAAGTGGGGTCAGTTCCTTAGTGTTGAAGGCGGTGTTATTCAGTACTAACCAGTCACTAAAGCATTTCAGCTTTTAATGAACCTGGTATTTATCAGATTACAGGCAATATTATTATAAAGTAATAATGATAAAACTTGGCTGTATATCTCATATAAGCTTAGTTACCTGCAATTACAATGCAGTATCTTTAACAACAATCAACAAAGATGCTGCATTTTATTTATACTCCTGCTGCAGGTCAAAACAAAGCATAAGTTTTGAATATGAAACATGAGTTCAATATTCATGGAAGATATAAAAGATTGTTCGATTATTAAAATTAAGGATTCTGTAGATCTGTTTCTTAATGATGATCATTATCTGATGGTCTATTACATGAATACCAGACAGAGGAAGTCTTTCAGAATCAATGATTCCATGGTTAATCTTCTGCAGACTATTGATGGCAAAAAGTCTGTAAAAGAGATTGTTGATATTATGCTTAATGAGCATGAGGTAGAAGAGGAACAGACCAGATCAGTCATTGAAATGCTCTACAGCCATAAAATATTGACCCCGGTTATGACAGAGCAATCTTTTCTAACTGCTGAGGAAGTTGACAGGTACACAAGGCAGATAAATTACTTTTCTGAGTTTTCAGGAAGCGAAATTGACGGCTTAAAAGCACAGAAAAAACTTTTTGACTCGCATATTGCAGTCTTTGGTTGTGGAGCTGTTGGCGGAAACATAGCTGTCCAGCTTGCAATGGCTGGCGTTGGCTCATTCACTCTTTATGACGATGATTTTGTTGAAGTCAGCGATGCTGCACGCCACATTTACTATGATGAAAACAGCATTGGAGAGAAGAAAGTTAACGCGCTTAAGCGTGAGCTGTTATCAATAAACAGCAAGATTAATGTTGAAACTGTTGATAATTACATGCACCCGGATTCCGACGTAAACAGCATTATTACAGACAGCGATTTCATCATTAATACTCTTGATGAACCCTACATTGGCTATACCTCTGCCAAAATTTCCAGGCTGTGCGTAAAGCACAATAAACCTCATTATATAGCCGGAGGCTTTGATGCTCATCTGGCAAGTACAGGCGAGCTGATTATTCCTTATATCACTCCCTGCGTTGAATGCTATGCATCTCACTTCAAAGTTGCTCTTAAAGACTGGAAGCCTAAAAAGCACCCCGTAATTGACAGATTCCGGGACATTGGCGGCCTTGCGTCAATGAGTCTTTTTTCATCTTCATTTGCCAGCATAGAAATTGTTAAGTACCTGACAGGCATCACTGATATTAATCAGTCGTTCAAAATACGTGGAGAGTTTCTTTTCCATGATATGTCCCTTAAGTACCTTAACTTAAGAAAGGATCCCGACTGCAAAGTATGTGGCAAAGGCGCTCCAGAATAACTCCAGTTTCTGCTAATCGAGGTTTAATAATTGAATCCTAAACTTAGCCCTACTGTTTCGGTCATCAGAAACAGCAGCAGTATGCTTGAATTTTTTCTCAGCGGGATTCGTCAACAGGTCCACATTAAAGTTGAGAACGATCTGATTGAAAGAATTGTATGCTCTTTAGATGGCACCAGAACTGTAGAGCAACTGTGCTCTGAGTATGAGACCAGTGCTGAGGACATGAATAACTTATTAAACTTTCTGAGGTCAAAGGGTGTCCTTGATAACTCTCTGCCTCACGAAGACTTCTATGAGTATGAGAGGTTTCGCCGGGTTATTCACTTTTTAGCCGAGTACTCCAGCAGTCATGAGCACCTGCTGTCCATGTGGAAAAATATTAACAGCAGTACAGTCCTTGTAATCGGACTGGGAGCCGTGGGAACATGGACCGCCTGTAACCTGGCACAGTCAGGTGTCTGCAACATTATTCTGATGGACGACGATGTCGTTGATATTACAAACCTGCACCGTCAATTTGGCTTTACTCAGGCAGATACGGGGCGTTTTAAAACAGACGTCATCGCAGAGCGTCTTCTTAAGTACAACCCTGATATTAATGTTACATCCAGTAAAACACAGCTGCAGGAAGGCAGCCTGGAAATTTTCAATGATGTAAACATTGATCTGATTATCAACTGTGCCGATCAGCCTACAGTTGACATGACATCATTGTTAACTGGTCAGTACGCTATGAGCCGTGCTATTCCCCACATAATTGGAGGGGGATATAACCTTCATCTTTCTCTTATTGGTCAAACAGTCATTCCCGGCAAATCAGCCTGTGTCAAATGCTTTGAAAAAACCCTGGATGAGCTCAATAAGATTGATCCTGATAAGGTCAAGAAGCTGATGGTGAAGAACAGAAAAATAGGAAGCTTTGGGCCAATGTGCTCACTGATTGCCAGCATGATTAGCATGGAAGCTATTAAAGTTCTGTCACGTGAGATCCAGCCATCTAATGTCAACAGACGAGGTGAGTTTGATATTTACACAATGGATATCACTTACAAAGAGTTTCCAAGAAGAGATGACTGTGAGTGGTGCTCAAAGCAAGGACTTTACTATCAGAACTTCACTGAGAAGAAGTAATTTAAAACCTTGCTCCCTCACCCCGATTTGTCCGATGTTAAACTATATCCATTTGTTATGTTATTAGAATTAAAACTGTAGCTATATTTTAAATCTATGTATACATAACTCTCTATATGGTCTTTATATTATGGATAATACAGTTGTTATCAAAGACGCCTATGAGAACAACCTTAAGCACATTGACTTATCTATTGATCTCGAAGCGTTTACATGTGTGACTGGCTGCTCAGGCTGCGGCAAGTCATCGCTTATATTCGATACTGTCTATGCTGAAAGTCAGCGAAATATGCTTGAAGGCATGGGAGGTGCTTTACAGGGGCAAAGATTAATGAACAAACCAAAAGTCGGTCAGATCATTAATCTTAAGCCTGCTATCAGCATTTCACAGCAGTCTTACAACGTTAACCCGCGATCAACTGTTGGTACATCTACTGACATTTCCGACCATTTAAGAGTTCTATTTGCATTAGTTAACAGTGATGACAAACACGAAGTCCCTACCAGCCTTTTCTCTCCCAACATTCAAAGCTCATGCTGCAAACACTGCTCCGGCCTTGGTATAGAAAAGGAAATAAGCATTGATGCCATAATTCCTGACAGGGAAAAGACCCTGGAGGATGGAGCGATACTCCCTTTCAAGGGCAGTCAGTATTCTAAGGAACGCGCCGTCTTAATGGGCCTGTGCTCTCATTATGGTATTGATCCTGGCAAAAAGGTATCAAAGCTGACCAAAAAAGAGCTGAATGTTCTTCTCTACGCTGATGATGGCGTTTCCAGACAGATCAGGTATAAGGTTAACCAGCGCTGGCGCAGCCATAACACCAAACTGAAAGGAGCTGCTGTAAGCATTCTTAATTACTTACAGGATCCGTCCTCATTGGAGGAGTCAAAGCAGTTCAGCAAGTATCTTGTAGAGCAGACATGTCATGTGTGCAACGGCTCAAGGCTTAAGGAGAGTACCTTAAAATATACTGTTGCCGGCCTTAATTATGCCGACGCAGAGTCGATGGAGCTGGTTGACCTCTATGACAGGCTATCCAAATACAAGCTCAATGATGTATGCAAGTCCAAGAAAGATCTGGTCAAAAGTGTTATCAGTACCCTGTTAATCAAGATCCACTCGCTTATTGAGCTCAATCTGGGCTATCTGACCCTGTCACGATCTGTCCCATCCCTGTCTGACGGTGAAAAGCAGCGAGTCAGAGTTGCATCTCAGTTCACCTGTTCTCTTAACGGACTGATTTATATCCTTGATGAGCCTTGTAAGGGTCTTCATTACCGGGATGTAGGTCTGCTCGTTTCAGCAACCAGGAAGCTGGTAGATATCGGCAACACTGTCATTGCTATTGAGCACAATGATCGCTACATAGCAGCTGCCGATCGTGTTATTGAACTGGGCCCTGAAGGTGGTCCTAAAGGCGGATATCTTATTTCTGCCAGTCAGCCAGCCAAGGTCAAAAATCATATTTTTGACTTCAAGGCAGAGGAAGAGTTTAAAAAGTTTATAGCTCTTAAGGGCATCAACTACCGCAATATCAAGGCACAGGACGTACAGATTCCGGTGGGCGCTATAACCTGTATCACTGGTGTCTCAGGGTCTGGAAAGTCAACACTGGCCCATGTAGTCAATGAGTGCATAAAAAGAAAATCACCTTATTGCTGCTCTTCTTTTACCTGCAATAATTCGATTACCAATGTTATCGATGTTAATCCTTCACCTATAGGAAAAACCCCTCGTTCATCTGTTATCTCATATCTTGGCATATATGAAAGCATAAGAGATCTTTTTGCCAGCACAAGTGATGCAAAATCACAGGGCCTTACCTCCAGCAGCTTCAGTATGAATGTTGAAGGAGAGCGATGCTCTTGCTGTCAGGGTACTGGTCTGAAGAAATATGAGATGGCCTATCTTCCAGAGTGCTATGTTCAATGCCCAGAGTGCGGTGGTAAGCGCTTTTCTGACAAGGTGCTTTCCGTAAAGTACAATGGTCTATCTATTTATGATGTATTAGAGACCCCTGTAGCTGAGATCATGGACTTTTTCAAAGATCAGTCCCTTATTTACTCCAAGCTCAACTGTATGCAAGAGCTTGGCATCAGCTACTTAAAGCTCGGACAAATGTCTATGCACCTTTCTGGCGGTGAGGCTCAAAGAATCAAGTTAGCAGACGCTTTAGGCAAGCAGTCTCGCAAAAAAACCTTATTTATTCTTGATGAGCCGGCATCAGGATTAAGCCGCTATGACATTGATAAACTTGTTTCAGTTCTGAAAATGCTGCAAAACCAGGGGCACACCATTTTAATGATCGAGCATAATCCTGACTTCATCGCAAGAATATCAGACTATGTAATTGATTTTGGTATGAAGAGTGGCTCTTACGGCGGTAAAGTGGTAAGCCAGGGTCCTGCTGCCAGAGTGTTTAAAGATTCGCATTCTTCGTTTTACGGCATCTTTTAACCCATCCGCTCCTGACTTTTCAAACAATTACGCAAACTGCGAACAAGTAAAGTTACGGCAGTTATCACTCCTGCTGAACAGCTCAAATCCCATTATGATGGCCGGCTCAGTCGCAGTCGGGACCAGACGTTGAGTTTCGCCCTCATGTCACACAGCCAGCCTGCAGGACGGTGGCTGCTCCCATAGCAGTAGCCCCTGCCTGCCACGCAGAATGACCGTCTGCGCTGGCTCCTGCCTGCCATGCGATAGAGCTGCTTCGCCGGCTCCTGCCTGCCATGCGATAGAGCTGCTTCGCCGGCCCCTGCCTGCCATGCGATAGAGCTGCTTCGCCGGCCCCTGCCTGCCATGCGATAGAGCTGCTTCGCCAGCACCTGCCTGCCATGCGATAGAGCTGCTTCACCTGCCACTGCCTGCTAAGCGTTAGTGCTGCTTCGCCGGCCCCTGCCTGCTATGCGATAGAGCGGCTTCGCCGGCCCCTGCCTGCTATGCGATAGTGCTGCTTCGCTGGCTCCTGCCTGCCATGCGATAGAGCTGCTTCGCCCGCCCCTGCCTGCTATGCGATAGTGCTGCTTCGCTGGCTCCTGCCTGCCATGCGATAGAGCTGCTTCGCCGGCCCCTGCCTGCCATGCAATGGACATGCTGCACATGGTTTAAAACCTGCCGCCTTTAAGACCAGTTCAGCTGCCGGATCTGGAGCTGATGCTTGCAGCTTCCGCACATCCTATTCCGGCCTGGTTTCAATAGAGATATCTGCCGGGAAACCATTGATGGTTATGCTGCCGTCCAGCCCTATACGCCACTCGCAGGTTGCTACTCCCTTCCTGGTCTCTATCTCCTGGCTGTAAAAGTCAGTCAGGTAGATGAAGCGTTGATTGGTTGAGCCCGCCCAGTTGCGAACGGTCTCAGGCCTGCTGTTGACATAGGGGCCGTCAACCAGCACGTCAATCTGATCAAGCAGCTGAGCTACGCCGTCAAAATCGCATTTTTCTTTGAGCCAGCTGTACTCATAACCGGTAAAGCACATCACAGACATCCCAAGTTCCCGAGTCTGACGGGCCAACTGGGCAAGGCCCGGAGCCTGCAAAAACGGCTCACCTCCCAGCAGGGTTATACCCTCTATTTCGTACCTTTCATGCGCCTGCCTGATGCGGGCCATAATCTCATCAGTAGAGACAATCATTTCAGGCCTGATGGGCTGCATTTCCTTATTGCAGCACTCAGGACATCTGAGCATGCAGCCCTGAGTCCAGAGTGCAAATCGCTTTCCCGGCCCCTCAGCTTCAGTACACTCTATAAAACATGAAAGATTAATAAATGCCATTACCTGTTCTCCAAAAATAAACGCTGTAAAGCCAGGTTCATCTCACTCTTTCTCTCATCACCACCTCCACTCCTGTGCTGTACTGCTGGAGTCACTCCGTGTTGCGCAGTCATATGTACGACAGCAGCAGGATATAAGCATCAGTCACAGCCTTCAGGATGATGATGCAGCAAGACCCAAACCCCACGCACACTCATAAAGCCCACGCACATGCATAAAGTCCATGCAGATGCAAAACAACTGCATGGACTGATGAAATTTGTGCTCATAAGTGCAGCAAAAGGCTGCAGCTCTTGCTGGCGTACATGCAGGCTATGGTTGGTTGCAGCACCTGACGGGCGCCCATGGCTGCAGTCAGGTGGCCTGCATTGGTGTGGGATGATGATGGAGTAAAAATCCTATCGGATCTCGAAGATAAACTCGTTTTTCAGACGAATCATGTTGATGGTCCGGCCGCGCAGCTGCTCTGGGCTGGCACTGCACTCAAATAGGAATTCACTGAGCGGGTCGAAGAGATATCTGATCATGGCATTGAGCACACCACGGCCTCCGCTGCGCAGATCAACCATGGAGACAATGCCGTCCAGGGCTGCGTTTTCATCCTCAAACTCAATGCTGTTAACGCCCCATTTTTCCTTGAGACGGTTCTTGAGCGGCACCAGCTTGGCACGTGCAATCTGTCTTAACACTTCCCTGTCAGTCATAAAGTTGAAAGGAATGATGTTGGCCTCCCCAATACGGCCCAGCAGCTCAGGACGCTGCAGCTGATTGGTGAAGTGATCCTGAACGGCATCACGGAACTGAGAGGCTACAGCCTCCTCATCCCCCTGCTCTACTGAGGATGCGCCGATGTTTGAGGTAAAGACAATGAATGTATCTGCAAAGGACACTGTCTCACCCTTACCATCTGACAGACGGCCATCTTCAAGAATCTGCAGGAACTTGTCCAGAATGCGCGGATGGGCTTTTTCAATTTCATCAAAGAGCAGCAGTGAGAAAGGACGTGCCTTGACAGCATTGGTAAGCTGACCGCCCTCCTCATAACCTACATAGCCAGGAGGGGCACCAACAAGTCGCTGGTCAGCATGCTCGTGGTTGAACTCGGACATGTCAAAGCGTATGCAGGCATCCTCATCGCCAAAGAGGAACTGAGCCAGTGATTTGGCAAGCTCGGTCTTACCCACACCAGTAGGTCCTACAAAGAACAGGGCTCCTTTTGGAGTACGGGCCTTTGAAGAATGCTGCAGTCCAGACAGACCGGTATAGGCGCGGATAAGAACCTTGTAAACAGAGTCAATGGCCCTGTCCTGACCCTTTACACGGCGGCGCAGCTCATCTTTTGCCGTAGTAAGTCTGCCGTAATTGAGCTGCTCCCATGGAGACTCTCTGGTTCCATAACGATACAGAGATACCAGGGAAGTTACATCTGCAGGCGGATCCTGCTGGCCCGACAGCCTTACCAGATTGTCGATATCACGCAGAGTCAGGCCGTCAGTCATGGTTGCAAGGTCTGAAAATGACTTGCCTGATCTTGAAAGCGGCTCATCAAGATGGAACATGGAGGAGCGGGCTGTCAGGGCGGCCTCTCTTTCCCTAATAGACGGCAGGGAAATGGTAATGCCGGCAAAGAGTGGATTGTTGACAAAAACAACAGGCGGGATACCGGCACTGCCTGAACACAGGAAGATTACAATGCTGCGCACTCCCCTGCTGTCCACATCACTGGATGCTGAAGGACTGTCTCGCAGGGCATCAGAGATCTGAGACAGCCAGCCGCGCTCCACCTCGGTCAGCGCATTGACCTGACCGAAAAGCAGATTGGTCCAGTCAACGATAAAGGCTATGCCGCTTGAGTCATCTTTGTCGGTAAGTACAGTCTTAACCGTGGCAAAGAATGATGCCGGATCAAGAGGGGCAGCCCCTGCAGCACCGCCGCTCCATCCTGATGAAGCTGACCTGCCCTGACCTGCAGTTCCCACACCATTACCTGCGGACATGGCATCAGCTTGATCATCATCGTCATCACTGCCCATGTCATAAGCATTGCCGGTATCAAAGGTAAAGTTTCTGGTTGTTATCCTCAGGAAGTCCTGGAGGGGCATACCTTTGATTCCATTGACACGGGAGTAAAAGACTACATGCTTAAATCCCAGAGCACGCAGACTGTCCTCAATAACCTCAGTTACCGGCATAATCCTGGACATGCGATTAAAAGCCAGGTCAATAACATTGCCATTTATCTGTATGGCGCGCCTGATCATGCACTGGCGCTCAAAATTCTCCAGCCATGAGTTAATGTATTTGCTCATCTGTACTTATCCTGTCTATCCGATTAATCCCAATCCATAAGTGCTGCTCTGCAGGCACAGCCTTCCATGCACCAGCTCATACATACTCTACAAATTGTTCAGGTTATTATCACTGTTCTGAAGACGAAAAATTCCACAGTACATCTCATATATTCTTTACAAAGTATGCAGGTTATCAGTAACTGACCCGAATACTAAGCATGTCATGATACGTTTATGCATATACTTTATAAAATATACAGGTTAATACATATACTGCAGAACATGCATGCACCCGTGGTCAGGTTCAGGCATGTTCATGACGCCCAGTCATGTAATTGCCGTTACAGGCCGCCGCGCTGGCCTGCATCCTTGTTCTGGATGTATGGTGACATTGCTCAGATGCATTTACTTTGCTGGTGTGGCAGAACATGCAGCCCCCTATGTCATGGATAAAGCACAGTAATGCATGACTGTGCTGTTGTCGATCGCTGTGGAGCAGCATAACTGAAAATGTTGCTGAAATGCCTGAATGGCCTTAATTGCCTGGCAGTGATTTCAAAGCCATATTCTTATCGTATGGCTGCCAGATGTAAGCTGCTATTGCGTTCCGGCATTGCTGCACAGACACTGGCAGGTGCACAGCCATGACATGTCAGAACAGAGAATATGCAGTATGACTGCCGGAGCATCAGCCCCCTGATCCTCCCTGGCTCTGACTTACAGGAGCCACTGGGCGACTGGTAGCGAAAACATCATCTGGATTTGACCAGAGAACACGTCTATTGCTGAGGTTAATGCCGTAAATGTCTTGAAGAGTCGGTATGACCTTGTCAATGTCGGCACGGCAACCCTGGCCCTCGTAATGGTCAAATTTGTATTTGATGGTACCGTCAAGACTAATGCTGAATGCTGCACGGTTACCTGCAGGACGGGCGCCCTGAATAAGAACGACCTCTTTTCCATCCTCCTCTATTAGAACAGGATTTGAAACTGCAAAACCTGCATCCTCCAGAGATTTTGCTACAGCTCTTACTATCTTGCGACGGTCCTCCTCTGACCCATCAGGGCCAGTTTCAATATCTGCTGTGTCATCTTCATAAGGCATGTCATCATCTGGTCCTGGATCAGTTCCGTCAGGTGCAGCATTAATGTCCTCAATGGCATCAGCAGCTGCCTGTGCTGAAGCGGCAGAATGCTCAGATTCGCTCTCACCACTCTGCTGCTGACTCTGCATTGTTTTTGAGGAAAATCGCTTCTGCAGCCTCTCATAGAGCTCATCAAGCTCACTGGCTATTCTGTCAGCGCTCCAGTCATGCTCAACTGCTGATTCCTTGATGTCAGCAAAGTAAGGGCGGGCGTAATTATGCATACGCCTGTTTTTCCAGCCGGAAATATGAGCACGCAACTGCTCGTCAACCTCTTTGCGCCTTTTGATGATTCGCTCCTCTGCAGCCTTGCGCTCTTCCTCAATACGTGCCTGCTCGGCAGCAACACGTGCCTGCTCGGCTGCACTGCGCGCAGCTTCGGCCTCAACGGCTGCAAGCTCCGCCTGCCACTTACGGTGCAGCTCCGCCTCATATGCCTCAGCACGTATGGCAAGCTTACGGATCACATCGACATACTCGCCAAGACGACGATGAATTGTGCGCTTACCTCTGTCAGTCTGAGACAGCTCGCGCCATCCGTTGAGTGTATTTCTGGCTTCATTAATTTCAGTCTTCAGAAGGTAAGCTGCTTCACTATTTTGAACTTCGCGCAAAAGGTTAAAACATTTTGCGAAGTTCTCATTGTTCTCGTGCCTGACTTGACCAATTCTCATACGAAAGCCTATCTCGGCTGCTTCAAATAAGCTCATAATCCCTCAACATGACGGTCAAAAACCGCCCTTTATTCAAAATGTGATAAAGTTCCATACAGCCATGCAAACTGTACCAGCCCCTGTTACAGGGACTCTCACTTTGCCTGCTGCTGTATGTGCTAAATGTTCGGACAGATCCGTCCTGACTGTGTATTCCTTATTGTCTGTTTTTGTTATTGCCAGCATGACAGTACCACTACTGCCTGTACTGTCCGGTACACGGCCATCCTAACCGGCATCTGCGCGGCTGCTTTATGGCCGCTCCATTCTGCGTAAAACTGATGACAGCCATTTGCATCCCTTTTCAGAATCTTAACACGGTCAAGGCCTGCGACCACTCAGGATACTGCTCAGGTGCTGGTCCGGTCCTGCGCCCGCTCAGGATACTGCTCAGGTGATGGTCGGGGCATGCACCGGCTGTGGGGGCTGCTTATATACTGGTCGGGAATTGATACAGGCAAGTGCTGAGGCAAAGGCTGTTTTATAAATCCGTATGGCCAGTAACAGCTCACCGTACTGAGCCATGCTCAGTGCTCAAGTTTTAAGGTATTGGAAACTGCTCTGATAACATAAGCCGTGCCTCCAGAGGCATTCCTTTGCGCAATGCAATGATCTGCTCTCTGAAAATATCATGCAGATCAGGCTCAAATGCCCTATGTCTTACCTCCTCATATGCCTTGCCTGATCCTTCGCTGCATTCAGCGCCCGAACTGCCATCAGCGCATGCCCGGCTACCAGCATCAACTGATGCTGCTGAACAATCAGCATCAGACGTTTCATCTGGCTTATGCACGGAGCCGGATGCAGTATCGCAATCAAAGAATGAAGCGAAATAGCCTTCAGGGCCAAACATGCTTGGAATGACAGCACAAGGAAATGAACTGCGGGTTGGCTCAGTCCGGGGAGCACCTGTCTGAGAAAACATACTGTCATTTCCATCAGCCTCCTCAAGACCTTTGTGGCTGTCCAGTCCACTGAAAATATCCAGAGAGTCAAGACCATCCCTGACTCTGAGCATTTCCTCCAGACGGTTATAGCGTCTGCTCATGTGCTTATCTGAAGCATGTTCAGTTGAGGATGCAATGACTGCGCTGCTATGCATGAAAGTCTCACTGCTATGCATGAAACTCTCACTGTCGCAGTTGTTGCTGCAGTCATGGGTAATATCCTCCAGTCTGCTGTCCTGCCTGCTCTGACCACTGCCATGTATGCTCCTTATTATGCTTTTGTACCTGTTCATGGCCGTCCTTACCTCAAGGGGAATTATGCCGCTTTCATTGAAGACAGCTTTCCAGGACAGCTCGTCCATATACGGCATCAGGCAGCGCACAGACTGATCATATGAGCTATACATGGGACCTTTGAACAGGCTTGGTATTCCCATCCTGTTAAAAGGCCTGTCTCTTTCAGCCGAGTCCTTTAGATACCTCTTTGCGACACTGTCGCTAAAGACAGTCTTGACGCCAAGTCGGTTGGCCTTTTTGACCGTTTCTCTGGAGCCTGAATAAAGAACAACATCATGAGCCTGCAGACACAGAGCCGTGCTGATACAGGAGATATTGAACAGGCTGAAACGGCTGTCATCGTCAGAGCGTGAGAAACTGTCCACCATGAGGGTAAAGTCATAGTCAGGCCAGAAATACACAGCATTGTCACCAAGCTGCAGCAATACTTTCTGGGCCTTGAACGCAAGGGAAGCCACAGCATCGTCATGATGCGTCTTTCTGATGAGCAGAGCTCTGAGCACAGTAAAAGGAATGACAATGCAGCGATTACCCACTGCATGGCGCAGATTATGGAAATTGCCCATGACAAATTCGGCATCCACAACTGCAAGCGGCTGGGAGTACGGTACGATATCAGGGCTTTTATGAAGCTCCGTGTCGCAACATGGCCACAGCTCCCTTAGTGTTATAAGGGAACGCAAATTGACATCGTTATCGTGCGCGTTTGTGACGTTATAGAACCACTTACTCAATGACCGGGCCAGATTAAAAACATAGCCAGAAAAGAAAGTGCTGAGCTCAGGCCAGTCATTGACACTCTGACAGACTAATCTGCTCATAAAGTGTAGACAGGACATACCCCTGTGACGAATCAGCCCGGCACTGAGCCCCTGATGGCAGTAAAGACTGATAAAGTCATATAAATCAGTAAGCCAGGCAAACTCGCTGATCTCGATATTCTGAAATGAGATTTGGTCCTTATGGTATTTCTCTTCAATGCTATGAAGGGAGATCTTGCCCTTATGGTATTTCCAGGACATCAGCTCAAGACGAATGTCGCGGGAAAAGTGATTTAAAGACAGATGTACGCGGCAGTCGCATCTTAAAAGAAACTCCTCAAGGCAGCTAAGCTCCTCCCAGCTGCTTATCTGCCTTGTGATGCTCACCAGGGACTGGGCCTGAGCAGCATCAAAACTGAAGTTAAAGCAGGCCAAATCATGGCAGCTTATGAGCCCTGCATAATCTTCAATATTACCTGGAATGCTCTGCAGGGGAAGCACAGATGCCAGGATACGGAAACTGCTCTGCTCCATGAAGTGCGCGCTCACTGAGGGCTGATTTAAAAGATCAACCATGCCCAGCTCATAACTGAAGAGCAAAGGCATGGAGACCTCATACCCGTCAAAGCTGCACATAATAAACTCAGGGCTGATCAGCATGGCGCGGCGCTTAACATAGTTGATCGCCAGAATGCTTCTTTGAGGATGCTTTATAAAGCGCCAGTAATCGTATTCAACCCTGGTATTATGCTCGGTACCGTCAGCCCTGCATTTTGCCTTAAACACCTTTTTGAGGTCAGAGGCCAGCTCATCAGCACTGACAAAGACAAAACCGCTGATGCTTCCCTCTGCACATGCCTCATCTGCACATATCCCCTCTTCACATGCCTCATCTGCACATGTCCCCTCTTCACATGCCTCTTCTGCACAAGTCCCCTCTGCACATGTCTCATCTGCACGTATCCTATCCGTACATATCCTGTCATGCAAAGCTGCATCGAGAGAATATGCCCGTTCATCATGTGCTGCAGCCCCGATACCATGGGCGTCCTCGGAGAGATATGCCCCGGTTTCATTTGCTTCATCCCATATATCGTGGGTTGCATAAATGACATACACCCGGGCGTCAGGCTTTACTTCTTCTTTCGCCGAGGCTGAGGAATTGGAACTGAAGTTCCTGGCAGTCCGTCTGGAGGAGTGCACGGACTTCTGAGTTGACCTGGCTGAGGAAAGTACGGGAATTTTGGTTTTGGCGGATAAAACATTATTCACCTCACTCAAAGTGTTGTAAGGGTCGCCACCGACACTGCCGGCGTCAGCTGCAGTCGATACACAACCAGCACAAGCAGTGACTGCACCGTCCTGAGGCTGCGCAGCGGCTGCACCTGCCTGCTGATGCCCAGTAGCAACTGAAGTGGTGGTTGAAGATGACAGCGCACTGGATGAAAAGTCGGAGTTGCTGTCATACAGAATGTCATATGGACTTCCCGAAAGCGGGACGGCATGGCCACCTGCGCTGCTGTCACTGTGCACCTGGGAGCGCAGCTGTCTTATCATGGCGTATTGCTCATCGGGGCAGAGCACAACACAGACGTCATGACCATTGACTGAGCTGGTCCGATGAATCATCAGATCAAGCAATCTGAGCTGGGAGCCATCACTGACAGTCAGACTGCTGTGACCCTTGCCCCTGAGCATCTGCCACACCTCAAGATAAAACTCATGGCCTATGAAAAAGACCATATGATCAGACTCATCAAGAAATGCCGCAGTGTCAGCAAGGCGGTGCCTCTTGCAGGTGTCCGACTGCTCATGGCATGAACTGTCATTGCGGTCCCGGTCACAGATGTATCTCAGAACCGATGAGGACATAAGGTCACATTCACTGGCAATGATCCTCGGGATATCACCATCAGGCGCAGCTGCGCTGCCCACAGCATGAACGCCGGTGGCATCGCCGATGGCGCCGGCGATGCCTGAGTCAGTAATAACGGTGGCTGTACTGGCGACATTATGGACTGCTGGAGCTCCGCTACCAGGTACAGCGCTGTCATCAAGCAGCCTGAACTCAGGAACTCTGAGCTTTCTGAGCTCGCCTCTGTGTGGCCTGACACTGCTGTCCGAGTCCTTGCTTATGCGATCAAACAAAGGCTCGATCAGTGCTGTGTACAGATACTGGCGGTCGACAAACTTAAGTAGCTGCTCAAGCTGCTCATCAGGGCTGCTCACACTGATCTCACGGCTTGTGCTGATGGATATCACCACAGGGGCCATAAACATGAGCTGACCAGTGATCTTCAGATCAGGACGCAAAGGAGTCTGCAGTCTGCGCAAGACAGCTGTGTCAGCAGATCCGTCTACTCCAGCACCGCTTTGAGCACTGATACCATCATGGCACCCGCTCTGCTCATTACCCTGCTTGAGCCACTGCTCAGGGGTGAATAACCTGGTTACAGACAGCAGGCTGCCTGCATCAGCTGAGCAGCTGGTAAGCACGCTGTGATAGCTTATGACATAGTCGCAGCTGCTATCATAAGTGCTGCAGCCTGAGGCAAAGCCGGATGCGGAGCCGGATGACTGGCCGGATGCCGAGCCAGCGTCGCCGGTGGAGGCGCATGCTGAGGCTGATGTGTATGAAAATGAGGCTCCAGTCTGAGCCTGCTGCTGTACAGTAGTGACATACTGTCCATGCTCGAGCAGCAGGTCATCAAAGATATTAATGCAGGCCGGTGCCCTCCTTCCACAGCTGTGCTCAACAACATCTGCCTGAGCTGCAAAAAGAACTGCTAACTCAAAGTTGTCACTCATTTCCTGCTCCTGATGTTCTCAGGAAGCACTGCTCCTGTGTCATTACATATTTGATGTTCAGAACAGACAATAAAACCGAACGTATGCCATGATTACAGCGGCAGCTGCAGCGGAGCCTGCTGCGGCTGCCGGGGGCACAGCTGCGCCTGCTGCTGAAGCTGCAGGACTTGCTATAGACGTCATATACTACAGCTTTGCTGTACCTCAACTGATGTAAAGACATTACATTAACCCCTCAATAACATGCAGCACTGTAAAAGGCCCCATTCCGTCCCCTTATGGGCGCCTGACCGACGCCAGTTCACCGGCACATCAGAAGCTCTGGCGGCGGGCATGAGGCCGGTTGCCGCTACAGATCGTTGCGGGTTTTCAGGCCCAGCTGACTTGCCTTGGAGTTGGCCATCTTGTCATCAGAGAGGAACAGCACGTCGTTAAACATGTACTGCAATGCAGTGCCGATAATAAGATCGTCCTTATTGGTTTCACTGCGTATGCTCCTGACCATTTCAAGCATAAACTCGGGGCATTTGACATGCTTTGCCCTGTCCTTGAGCTTTTCAATCTCCCTGACGCCACGGGCCACCTTCTTCTTAAGCTCCTCTGACTCTTTTGGAGAGTGACTGATGTTGTCAAGCTCATCGACCACAGTAACCGGGATAACAATATTGTGCTTAGTGGACAGGCGGGCAATGGTATCTGAAAACTTGATGACATAGTTGGTGTCCAGAACAGCCCAGCTGTGCCTTGGGTCATAAGGCTCAAATACCTTGAAAAGAGCCGTATTAAGACTCCTGACCGGCTCAAAAATCACATCAAGCACGTCCTTTGCCTGCTCGCCGCACATCTCCATGGTTTTCAGGTACAGCTCATCAGGCTGAGCAAGCACCGGCCACAGCTCTTTATGGGAGATAAGCTCAGACGGTCTGTTCATGGTGAAGCTGCTGACAAAGCTGGTGAGCTTTACCAGAAGGTCAAACTCCTTAATATCAAAATTGAGCAGCATAAACTCGCTGTCGGCACCGTCCCTGATGGCAGCAGATCCGCCAGTGGCAGCCCCACGGGCCGCTCCTCCGGCTGAGCCACGGCCAACTCCACCTGAGCGGGCTGACGACCCCATCAGCGGGTAACAGGCAGCCTTGAGCAGTTCGCAGCTGAGCTCAGGGGCAAAGGACTTAAGCGAGAGCTTTCTGCGGCCGTAGCTGCTGTAGACCATAGAATTGAGCTGTTTGACCTGCTCAACAGTTGAGACTGAGTACAGCTTGTCAAAGAATCTGTCAGGCAGGGTATCAGCTCTGATAAATCCTCTGTCGGCCAGATCAGCTATCCTCTGCACGGTCAGGCTGCCAATGTGATTATGAAGGCTGATATGACCTGACAGACGTTCCAGTACCGACAGCTCTTCAATGCTGCAGTCAGCAAAGGCCGGCAGGCCCAGCACATCCGGATAAGGCATCTGCCAGAGATCAGCAACCTCAATACCCAGGGACTGACCGGCAAAAGTACACTCCATAAGCTCAGGCATCAGGATATGGCAATCATCACTTTGCAGGTCTACCAGAGCCAGATACGCATCTGTCGTTGAGATAAAGTCAGACCAGCAACTGGCAGAAATGCCTTTCATATTGCTCTTGTCAGAACTGCCTGCACTCTGAGCCAGCTGCTCACTGATATCACCAGCTGAACGCAGGATAAAACCCGCCTTCGGCCATGCGTTGCAGGCTGCGCTTATGGCATGGACTGCCGCTGCAGCATTTGCCGAAGCCGCTCCGACTGTTGTCAGCACAATGAAAGTGGTAGTCAGTCTTTTGAGCTCACGTATTTTCATGAGCTCATATAAGAAAACACTTACCATATCCTGCTGTGAGGCACCTGCGTCGCTCTGTCCCATAACTCTTGCCAGCATGGTGTCACTGCATATGATGACAGCGCTGTCCTTAAGGGAGGCATAGCGCCAGCAGGTCATGCCAGGATTTGCTCTGACCTCACAGCTGCCTGTATCTGAAAAGGCAAACAGATGGGCCGCCGTAAAGGACGGCTCGGCACGCACCCACTCAGGCATGACATAGCGGACGGCCTGTTCTGCGCCTGCAGTGGCGTTGGCAGCTGAGCCGCCGCGCGCAGCGCAGGCACGATCAAAAAGACGCTCGTTGAGTAAAAATAACTGGTTTACCACACTGTCAAGAAGCATGCTTTCATCGGATTTGCTGATAAACTCCCTGGCCATGCGCTGACCTGAGTACAGGGAGATGGCGTTGTTGCGGTCAAGCTGCACTCTGATGGAAGCTGCGACCAGGACAGGATCACGGTCAGCCTGGACTATGTGGAGCTTGTCCTCATTAAGCGCCAACTCCTTTGAGTACCAGCTGGCTGATGTAAACCATGAGCGGGCCATGGTGTCGAGCACATTTACAGTAGCCTGCAGTGAGGCCGGAATGCCTTTAACGCTGCCAGGATATATTCTGATGCCAGCTTTAGCTGCTGCAGCGTTGTCCAGTCCTGCAGGCAGCCATTGCAGCTGCAGGCGCTGGTCAGCAGATGCGCCAGGCACATCGGAACTGCAAGCATCGATACTGCTGGCTTCTTCAGCATTGATAAAGCTGTTTTTTAAAGGACAGTAATAGAGCTGCTCTTCTTTCTGGACCGGCTTTTTGGCTACACGCTTTTGTCTGTAGAAGTACAGAGCATGCTCAGTAGGAGCAAAATCACTGACCATGAGAGAGCCCAGCTCGGAAATCTCTGCGCTGCCTCCAGACTTCCTGATAAGTGAGCCTTCCTCAATAAGAGAGTTGAGGGCATTGATGACAAAGTCATCTCTGATATACAGGCTGGCTGCCAGGTCATGCCACTGATAATTGCCATAGCCGCTGTTTCTGAGGGCCGGATCGCACATTACGGACAGCACAAGCTCCTCAGGGACATTCATGTATCTCAGGGCTGAATACTCATATCTGACTACATAAGGCTGTGCGTATGTGACCAGATCAAAAGACAGCAGATCCCTGTTTTGTTTAACATCTTTGATGCTCATGACCTTACTCCTTAAATCTGTTCTTTGCCTTGCTCTTGCCAGATAACCCTGATCTTCCCTTGCCATCGGACCAGCTACGGACCTTGCCATCTGACCAGCCACGGCTGTCAGACCAGCCCTTGCCACGACCGGATGAATAAGACTGGTCGCGGCCGTATGAACCTGCCTTTGGTGCAGCAGATGCCTGCTTGCTCAGATCTATTGCCGAGCCATCAGGATTTCTAAGAGCTTTGACAAAATCGGCTGCGGTGGTGACCACGCCGTCCTGACGGTTGTACTCAAGGTAATGGAACATGCGCTGATAAACTCTGACGCGGTCAGTTCCGGCACTGTCCATACGTGGCAGCTTGACCTCGCGGTTTTCCAGCATGTTGCGGGCACCGAAGACAATGAGCAGGTTCTGAGCACGGCTCATGGCCACGTTGATGAACTCAAAGCGGTCAATATAGGCACCACCCGGTCTTAAGGACTGGCTGATTGGACCGCCATTGTTCTTGACAATGCTCAGGATGATCACAGGCTTTTCCTTGCCCTGGAAACGTATTACGGTATTGATATCCACATCAATAGCCTTAAACCACTTGCCTCTGCGCCCGGTTATACGGCTAAGGGCATTGCGTATGGCCTTGCACTGTGGCTGATAGAAGGACACCACACCCACCTTGAGACGACGGGCAGGACCGTAGCCCTTGAGCAGGCACTGGCGCTCAATATCAACCAGAGTACGGGCAATAAGAGCCGCCTCGACCTCGTTGACATTGCCAGGAGCATCCCTGTTCCTGCGGGCATAGTTGTCACCGTACTCATCAAAAGTGGTATCAACCCACAGCACGTGATTTTTCTCACTCATGACCTCAGTGCCATAAGGAGTGGTGAAAGACAGGCCATGATCTCTGTTCAGTCCAGGATTGCCGCACTTGAGAGCACCATCATAGAAGTTATTGATCATGTTCATGATGGTAGGGTGCATACGGAACTGGACATTAAGACGATGTCTTAAGACGTCAGGGCTGTTCTCAAAAAGGTCCTTGAACAGACTGGCCGTAACCAGATTCTTGTACTTTCTGAGATTCTCCTCGGTAAAGTCGGACTCGGAGTTTTTATTGACCTGCCCTTCTTCTCCGTCTTCATTTTCTGCCTGGCGCTTTTCCACCAGGTCAGTAAAAGTTACGCAGTCAGCTTCATTGAAAACAGGAGGCAGCTGGCGGTGATCACCTACCAGGACAGCCCTGCCGGCTTTCATAAGCGGCTGAAGCATCTCAAGCGGGGTGGCCTTGGACACCTCATCAATGATGACCACGTCGAATCCATCAAATCCGTTAGAGGTAAGGGTCTGCTCATTTTCGTTACAGGAAATGGCTACCACGTTGCATGTCTTAATATAGGACTCGCCAATGGAAGCCCAGTCCTGTTCAGCACGTTCCTCAGGATTTTCCAGAATGTCAGCCATCCTGCGATAAAGAGGCAGTCTGTCTCCATGGCTGCTCTCAAAGTCAGTAAGCATCTGTCTTACCCGCTCAAGCACGGAGTTCTGGTCATTGAGCAGCTTTTTGAGCTGATCAACATCAAGCAGCCAGCGCTGTCCCTCACGCATCAGCACTGTCTTTGGCCCCTGCTGACCTGATCTGGCAGCTCCTGAGGCAGCGGCTCCCTCTGCAGCGGCATCAAGGTCAGCCCCGGCGAATGCCTGGCTTACATCTTCAGTAAGGCAGCTGATAACCCCGAAGGTAAAGGCCGGCATGGCAATTCCTGTGGAAACTCTGGCAGCGTATGCAGCATCGACACTGGCAGCGGCATTGATACGTGCTTCAAAGCTCTGTCTTAACTCAGGCAGACCAAGGTAAATGTCCTTGAGCTTCTGCTGCTTTTCGTACTGGGCGGTAAGCCATGCCTGGGCAGAATTTTCATACCTCTGCTGCAGGGTATTGAGTCTGTCGAGCTCCTGCTCGGCTTTCTGGGCAGAGCCAATGGCTTCATCAAGCAGCCTGCGGCTTTCAAGGAGCTTCTCTTTGGCAAGTGCGGAGGCGTCAATGCCGGCGGCCATGGACTGTGCAACAGCACGGTTGATGCTGACAATTAGCTCACAGCGGCCAAGTACCCAGTTCTTAACCTGCTCAACATCATCACTTGAGCTGATCTCACGATAGTCAGGGAAGCAGGAGGCATAGTTGCCAAACCTGAATGAAGTACCGTTGCTCTGGCCTGCTCCTATCCTCATGCGGTTGAGTCTGGTGTTGAGATCTTTGAGCTCTGCGGTCAGACTTCCATCTGCGTCATCATCATGAGCAAGCTGCTCCCTCAGCTCACTGATACGGCTGCTAAGGCGGCTCATTACTTCTTCAGATGCGGTGGATGAACTGCTGCTTCTTGCGGCCTGCTCTTTGTAATCATCAAGATCCATCTTCATGGCTGCAAGGCACTCATTGAGGCTGTACCACCTGCTGTACAGGGCAGCAATGATGGAACTGCGGCCTTCCTCGTGGCTGTGATAGTCCTCGCGGCTGGCAGGAAGAGGCTGTGCCAGCAGGTCAGAGAGCTGTTCAAGAGCGAAGAATCCCTCGCCTGATTTGACCATCTGCTCATCGTCAGGCCATGCAATATTGGCAATCTCAATATCAGCATTCATGTTTTTCTGCAGCTCATCGCTCAAAAGCAGAGCATCTGAGCCCTCAGAGGCCTTGCATACAGTCTTAACCGCTGTGAAAAAGTCCCTGACCATGGAGATTTTGTCAATGCGGTCGTCAATGGTCTTTTGCCTTCTGAGATTGAGACTGGCAGCATTGCTGTTGCGCTGCTGGATCTGAATCTGCTCAGCATTGCTCCTTGCTGACTGATGAGCCCTTTCTAGCTCGGCTATGAGATATGAAAAATCGTGCATCCAGTCCTCAAGATCGGTAACTGTGTTTTTGAGGACGTCATAACGATTTAAGGCACGGCTGTGCAGGGCCTCTGAAATGGACTGATACTGGCGTCCCAGAGCCCGTGCTCCGGAGAAGCCGGCACCGTCTTCAGTGATTTTGTCATTGAAGCGGGCCAGACGAATAGGCTGCAGCTGCGGATTGCTCTGCAGACGTGACAGCGCGTTATCAAGGGCATCATGGGACTGACTTGCCAGCAACACGCGGTTGTTGCGGGCAGCAAGCTGCATGATGGCCTCGGCAATAACAGTGGTCTTGCCTGTGCCTGGAGGGCCCTGAATGAGGCAGATGTTAGGGGCACTGATCATCTTGCGCACTGCCATCTTCTGATCATCATTAAGGTCTTTGTTATACCAGGTGGAGATCTCCTCAATCTCTCTTGGCAGCACAGCAGAATTGATGTCAAACAGATAACCTGCCAGATAAGGTGCATAACAGCCGTCATTGGAGTAAAGCTTTTTCAGGGCTGTGCGCTGACGGTTAATCAGAGTAATGTCTCCGATCATTGATATGGAAAGGAAGCCCTCGTCAGGAATGCCCTTGAAGACACGCTTTAACAAAATGGCAGATCTTGAGGTAACAGAGAGGTCACTGTCCCCAGATCCTGATGAGATATCAAAGGAACGATCCTGAAGCTCAGCTTCGTACACCTCTTCAACCTCTGACAGATCATCGATCAGACGCTCAGAAGGATCGACACTGACTACAGCCACTACGACACGGTCTATATTGATGCCGGAGCTGCTGGCAATGCTCTGGATACGGGAACGGGCTGCATCAATCATTTCATGAGTGACAGCTGCATTGCCACCTTTGCCGCCGGCACCGCCGTAGCGTGGGCCTTTTGCCAGCTCAACAATTTCCACCCTTCCATAAGGCAGCTGGCCCAGATCGTTAAAAGCAGGACGATTCCTGTTTTCCTGACGGCGATCGTTTTCACCTTCAGCCACAGGCTGCAGTCTGAAGACCATCTGATCAGTTGAGACCTCAGTGGTGTATACATTGATACTCTGACGGTTCAGACCGGCCAGCACATGCGCCATGGCAGCCCTGTCACGGGCAACGGTCAGGAATCTGACCTGATGGCTCTGCACATCATAATTCCAGCTGATGTAGCGCAGGCCTATTGCCTGGTGCTTGATCAGATTCTCCTTAAAATCGAGGAAGTTGTTCCAGCTGGAGAAATTGGAGGCGTTTTTCAGGGCAAAGGCCGGAAGATTGAGTATCCGATCCTTGAGCAGGATATTGTCATTCTTATCATCATTATTATATTTGTCTGGAAACTCACCGTGCTCGAGAGGTCTGAAAGATATATCAGCCATCACCTCATAAGGAGCCGGCCAGTACTGACCAAAGGTAATGGCGGCACGTCTGACCTGCATAAACGGTGTTGAGGCTCCACGCAGGCAGCTGCCGATAATGCACAGAGAGACGGTATCAGGCAGAACGTCAAAGTTCGGGTGATCGGCAATACGAATGCAGAAATAATCATCAAACCTTTCATTGCCATTGACGTCATCTGGTCTGATGTTGACATTGCTGATTAGAGCAATCAGGCCCATGTCATCCCAGTTGGACAGGAATCTGTTCAGAAAATGCCTTGTAACGTCCGCATCAGACATGGCATTGGGGCCTTTGCGATCAAAGTACTCAGGGAAGCTGCTTTTGTACTTGCCAAGAGCAAAACGTACTGATTTGGCAAAAACCTCAGTCATGTCACGCTTGCCCTGGACTGAAGGAATGCGCCAGTACAGATTGCCTTTAACCTCTGGCTCACTGTTATTAATATCAGGCTCAGGAGTGTACTTTTCTGTATCCTGTATGGTCATTGGTATGTACCTCAGTGACCACCATTACGCTTAGATGCGCGCTTAGCGCCTGCGTGCCCCTCCCGTACCCTGCGGCCGCGCTCAGGGCGCAGCTGTACGGACGACAGAGGACACATAATCTGCCTCATGCATGTGACATAGTGCAGGCGTTTACAGAATCGGACTTGAAATACAAAAGAATTTGGAAAGGAAAAGCAGATAAGTCATGCCTTGAGTCGGCATGAAAAAGGATAGACAGATTACACAACCCGCCCCTTGCATCTCAATACAGTCTGTCGGCCCGGCTGCAGTCCATAAACTGATGGCTAAATCCTTAAGGACGTACCTGTCAGCCAGGTATCAATACGGACTTGCTGACAGCTGCAGGCAGGAAACGAAATGCATCAACGCAATGCCTCCCTGCAGGGCTTGCTGCGCCCGGCTGACAGCACCAGCCTTACGAGGATTCGACTCAGAGCACGAGTTGCACCTGTGATCGACCATGGTGCTACAGCACGCGATGTGCCTGAAAGCGCCCTCTGCTCTACAGAGAACGTGCAGCGACTCTGTACACCAGCTGCGTTTGAGTCAGGCCCGCATTCCCTGAAATTCAGGGCATGACGGCACTGGTTCAAGTTTGCAGGTGCATAAGGTGCCAGCCTGCCATTAATGCCCGGCCCCAGTCGCGCAGGCGCGCAACCTCTGCCGGTCTTAAGCGGTCCGATCAGAATGAACCATTTCTTCGGGCCTCCAGGCGTGCAAAACTCCAGGGCTGTGCGTCTGACCTTAGTATTGACAATGCACGATCTTTTTGGCTTATACAGGCCTGTTTGACGATCTGCAAAGCATTTCAGGAACCAGAGGGCAGAGGCACAAAAGCTGTCAGCAGCTAAAAGCTAAATGAACTGTATTAAGGACATAAATATAATAAGGACGGGATCATTGAATGATTATTCAAAGCCGGTCATCGAGCTGTGAATAACAGACCATATCTATCAGAAATTTAATCTACTTTATTTTCCAATCCACACTATCATCTGCATCTTTACGGTATTCTGGACGTACCCGGAATGGGCAAGTTCAGTAACCGTCGAGTAACTCAATGCTGTAATTTAATGATGGTAAGAATTGTTTAGAGTCCGCAGGCACGGTGACATCAGTCATACGGCTCTGCAGTTATGCTGCGGTCACATGGTGCGACAGGCGCATTGGGACCAGCTTGACCTTCCGTTTACTGCCGTTGCCTACAGTAAAAAGACCATTGGTCACTGTGGAAATTCGGAAGTCTCTTGAGTAAGGTAGATGTAAAGTCAGGACTGTCCTTATTTGCAGCCGTTACCGGCCAGGAGGTCTTAGCCTTACATTGAGAAAGAAGATTTTGGTCAGTGGACTTGCCGTCCATGTACTGTCCCTGAGTTTGCCTTCTGTACATATCAGACAGCTTTCTCGACTGCCTGCATGACAGCAGGGTCTGTTTTAACACTCTCAGACAGAACACTTTCAGATCATTTACTGCCCATTTCCACAAGGGCTGTAATCAGCACAGGGCTGAAGAAATCTGAAAATGCCAGACTGTCCATGCTTACTCAACCAAGAACAGTCTTTGATAGATACTGGTCAGGGGACCAGGGTTTTGGGTCCCATCCAATGACTGCAAATCTGTAGCAGACTTTCTCTGATCGATGAAAGTTCAGAGACGCTACCGCTCAGCTGTAGCAGCCGGGGTAACACAATCAGGAGATGGCAGGTACAGTCAGTATGAAAGAACTCATACCGTCTGTATGAAAAAAGTCGCAGTGCTGTTTCAATCAGCCTCTCGACCAGAGCGCTGTAGCAGCACAATTAAGGTCATTAGAACCTCAGTACAGGTCATGGAACAGGACAGTATCCATGTTCCGGCGGGCACAGCAGCCCAGGACCTGCGCACAGCAAATTATCAGTAATGACACAGCCTGCAATTGCTCCAAGGCACTTACAGACCAGTACGGGAAAAGAGCTTTACCACCTCCGGCTACAAGGCAGGATTTTGATAAATCATGACTCCCCCCTGATAATTAATATCTATTTGTACCAGAACGCAGCTGCAAAATCAAATACCTGGACAAATATTTTGTCCTGCATCATTTTAGCTGTTAATTGCTCCCCAGACTCACAGTCAAAATTAACATCTGTCCGCCTTTCTTACCTCCCCAGTCCCTCGATTACTCCATACCTGCTGCCCAATCCAATACCATGGCACCCAGCCCCCATGCAAAACCAGGTATGCACTGTCCTTTCATATCGTGCCGGGCAGGTCAGCATGGCCTTCAGGCAGAGTCTGCTGTCACTGACTACAGGCCGGCCCGGACACCGCGCAAGCCGCCTGGCCAGCACCGGCAAATACCTCATACTGAAATCCCTCAATGCAGCGATGTGGCCATGATGCCTGTGCCCACTAATCATCCCCTGTGCACGGCCATGACCATATAACCAGATTCGGATCACGTTTATCATCGGCTTACATAGAGGAGTCTAAAAGGGGCTGATATCATCAGCTTAAGGGCCATAAATGGTATTTGCACCTGATTTCATACCCAGATATCATGGTCTGCAGGTACTGGTACAGGCTCATATCTGTATGTACTGATGCCCATGTCTGCAGTGCAGTGCTGATTTCAGTCTTTTAGTGGCTGTATGTTTTGAGATTTTAAGGAGTTCGACAGTGACACATAATGATGAAGCCCCTTCTGAACTTGCCCAGGCAATGATGGATTACCTTGACTGTCCCTGTACCTTCTTTGGACCAGCCAGTGATGACAGCCGCCTGATGAAGGCATGGCAGGAGACCCGTAAGCGCGGAGCTGTTGAGGGCTTTGTACCTGTAATTGTCACTGTTGACGATAATCTTTTTGAGATGATGCTGCTCAACACCGACGCCGACAAGGACATCCCTGACAGCAGCAATAATCTGAGCTTTAAAAGCGATATGGTCAGACAGTATCGTCAGCGTATGCTCGACGGCTCTCTGCCTGATGGCCGTCAGGTTCTCAATGACATGATCGATACCCGCCGCAGTGAGTCCGATGACGATGAGATTAACTGGGAAAATGAGGTTATAGGAGAGCCAGGACGCAGCTGGGCAAACGACAGTTTTGAGTCCTATGGCGACTACGAAGATGGTTCACAGTGCCCTGTTATTCTGGCCTGCATTCCGGTGAAAAACCCGTGGGAGGTCTTTGCCTGGATTCCCATGGGCAACTGGAATGAATGCCCTGATACCCCTGAGCTCATGGCCGTAGCAAGGTACTGGTATGAGCAGCACCAGGCCGTACCGGCAACCATGAGTCATGACGTACTTGAGTTTACTGTTCCTGTCGCCCCGGACGCAGAAAAAGCACGTAATCTTGCACTTGAGCAATATTCATTCTGCCCGGACATTGTTGACCAGTCAGCTCCGGGCATGAACGTGGCAAGCCTTGCCGAAGTACTCAAAAAGTCATCAGTGTGGTACTTCTGGTGGGACTGATTGCCATTTCCGGTCCATGAGCATATTGCTCATGATTCCTGAGTATCACTTTACATTTTATTTTACAGAGCATATTTCAGCATACCGTTCTGACATATTGCGACACTCTGCTCTGACATATTGCGACATGCCGCTCTGACATGTTGCAACATTCTGGTCCGACATGTCGCAACATTCCTGTCAGGCATATTGTGGCAAGCTGACCAGAATCATGGTCAGCTCAGTTTATGAAATAAGACCTTGCTGCAGACAGCTTCCTGAATGCGCCTGCTCAGAAAGATTGAAGGCAGCCGTCAGCTTTCATGTCACTTTACAAAAATTTTTACAGAGCACAGTGCAAGTACCTGACATACTCAGCATATGCCCGGACGCGCACTGTCCATGGTCTTGCTCAATAACGGCTGTCAGGAACGCTGCATTAAACACCAGGACAAAATCAGTAGACAGATTCTCCTACAACCCCTGCAAAAGACCAATGCCATTGTTATTGCCAAAGCCTGGAGCAATGCCATTGTCATTGCCAGTATCAGTACCACCTCCATGGCCTGAGACAATTTACAAAACCAACAGGTTGATTAGCATGTATCCTTATGCCCTGCTTAGCTCTGCCGTCATTGCTTTCACTGCTGCACCAGTTGCTGCTGCCGCTCCCGCTCCTGCAACTGCCACCGCAGATACATCTGCACATGAGCCAGCTGCTGCACATGAGTCTGCAGCTGCTGGTTCAGATGCCAGTGTGGCAGCTGAAAGGCGGGCTCAGTCTGTCAGTCCCTTTATCTTTGACAATGGACCTGACTACCTTTCGGAGGGTATGTACCGCGTAGTTGATGAACATGGGCGCATGGGCTTTGCCAATGCCAGGCATCAGGTGGTTATAGCACCGCAGTTTTCCTTTGCCTTACCCTTTGAGCATGGACAGGCCAAAGTTACCCTCAAAGGGAAGGCCCGCTGCGACTCAGTCGGCTGTGAACACTGGTACTGGGACAGTGATGACTGGTTCTGCATTGATGTCATGGGCAGTGAAGTCAAATGCAGATCTGATCTAACCGGAATGCATGTCGATCCTCAGCCCTCGTCGCTTTATGGCACTGATGATCAGCCGCCACTTCGTCCTGAGCATAACCCCCAGCCTCAGCGCAAGTGACAAACGCCGCTCCGGCCTCAGCCCTGGCAATGACAGTCCCCATGGCCTCTGCCACGGCAATGACAGCCGCTACGGCCTTAGCAGCAGTGATGACAGCCTTCCATAGCATGAGCATTCATTAACTGGTAAATCCTCTGCAGCACAGCTGCAGGCAGTCATTAAAAACTGTCTGATGCCGATACCCTGTAGCCACCCCTGTATGAGCATGCAGCGTCCGCCCCGACTATGAATGGAGGTTCCTCCTGCTAAAGCTACCACCACTGACTGTTTGTACTTTGACCGGCTGTTGTGAGGCTTAAGGGCCTTCATGACCGGCCGCCCCTGGTGGCCGGCTGCTGGGGCTGGAGCTGGAGCTGCAGCTGCATAGTCAGCTGCAGCTGCCATGAAAAGTGCGCAAGCATGGGGCGCATGGCAATGCAGGCAAGTTCTGCAGATGCAGGGGACAGGCTTATGTAATCTTATGGAGGTTCCATGGCCCATATGGATGACCTGATCACCAGGCTTTTTTCTGAATACCGGGACTATATCTGGCTGCTCTTTGGCCTTATCCTGGTGGTGGGCTCGGTGCGTAACTGGAACTGGCTTTGTGACCCGGTGGGTAAACCAGACTATCTGCTGCTTACCCGGGGCATGCTGCGCTTTATCTTCTTTTGTCTGGGCATATTGCTCATTGGCTGCAGCCTGTACTTCGTAATCTGAAACAATAAGAGCCTGCAGCTGCCAGGGCTGTCCTCAGGGCCACAGTAACTGCAGACCGTGCTGCTTCATAGCTGCATGCATCTGCTACTGTCATTGGCATGGACCAGGCTCAAAGGCAGGATCTGGGCCAGGCTCAGAGGCAGGAGCTGGGCCAGGATCAGCTGGCTCGAAGGCAGGCTCAAAGGCAGGGCATTGGCCATACCTGTGGCTCTGCTCTGGCTTAGGGCATGAGGCAAAACCTGGGCATCTCCTGAGCCCAATGATGTCCCATGCAGCCGCGCACACGTATGTGTAACTGACAGCCTCCCTGCAGGGCTGAAAAACACTTTGGAATTTGATTATCCGGAGGTAAGACATGACTGACAAGAAAAACGGTAAGGCTGACAGCAATGCTGAAAGGATTGGCGACGGGGCTGGATTTAAGGGGCCCTATGTTCTGCTCCATGGTGTTGATAATGTCACAGAGGAGAAATTTGCTCAGGCGGATAAGTGCATTGAAGATATCATTGCCGGTAGTGCCCGCTTCCATAAGGACAGATTCCCTGTAACTGTGGAGTCTGAAACAGGCTGGCACTTTCTGCCTGATGACCTGTTCCAGTACTTTCTTGAAGTAATGGTTCGGTCAGGCTTTGACTGTGACCTCGCTGTTATGCTTTGTAACATCCTGATCAAAAGTACCCGATGGAATAACCTTGATTACAAGGTCGACAGATTTCTGGACCATGCCTTTCGTGACCGCTGGTTTGACGTGGACAGCACATCGGACCGCTTCGGCCACCGCCATGAGTGCAAACTCAAGCCTGGGATTACTGCCGCTGACTGCGATGAGCAGCTGCTCCGCTTTGTCTGCCATGTCGCCATATGTCACAAAGTATACGGGCCATCGTATGCAACCATATCCACTAACTACTATCTGGATATGGTAAGTCAGATTCGCCCTGACATGGTCAATCGCCTCAAAAAGCACGGCACCGGAAATTTGCCTGCCGAGCTTGCTTCAGTAAGTAATGATTTGTTCAAAGCAAAGGCCAATGATGCCTTTGGCACTTTGAAAATCACCGCCCTTGCTGATACTGCTGCATGTTATGAGGGCATTTTGCATTGGCTGTGCAGTGTTATTGTCCATGAAGACTTTCCTCACAGCTATTCCATTGAGTTCAAGGGCCCAACAAAGATCTGGCTGCCGATCAGGGGACTGCCGCGCAAGGGCATCAATCAGCTTTTTGCCTGTGCTGCCCGCTTTACTGAGCTTCATCCGCTGCTTGAGATCTATGCCTGCCTTGCCATGAGAGAGGATGAGTTTTATACCTGCCTGAGCGATGAAGACTGTGCCCTGCCGGGCAGTTTTGCTGTCTTTGCCCTGGGCATGGCTGATACCAGGTGGATACCACTTGTTTGCGACTATCTTAAGATGTGCGATGACGAGCACTCCTCACTGCAGGTCAAATTTGTCAGAGACATGCTGCTCAAATGGGGAATTAACAGTCAGACTGTGGATGTGCTTGTTTATGCCGTACTGTCCACCCAGTCATTGACTGGCTTCAAAGCCCTTGCAGAGCCTGCTGCCTGCAGGGAAAGCCTGGAGGCCCTGCTTGAGGCCCGAACTCATCTGAGCGACTGGCTGACTCATCTTGATTACGATGATGATGACCCCTTTGATGACGAGTATGATTGCGATGATGATGATGCAAATGCAAGGCACTCATCCTCCCCGGACCGTGGGCTTGAGGACAGGCTCTGGGAGGACATCAAGTTTGCCATCTGGGGCCGAAAAGCACTGACCAGTCCCCAGACCATATGCAGCAATGCCCCTGAGCAGCTGCGCTCCCTGTATGCTGACCTGTTGCTTTGAGAGTCTTCGGGCCTGGGCTGTGACTGAAGTTAAGCCCTGCTGTGCCGTGCAGCGCAAGGACGCGCAAAACAAAAGCAGGTACGCTATTATGCAGCTAAGAGGCGCCGCCATAGCCGCCGAGTTCTGACCTCAGCCCCCAGGCCGCCCACTCTGCCTGCCTCCCATCCTCAATCCCTTCCGCCCTGCACTGCCCTGAGCCATGGCCGCCACCGGCCATGGCTCAAACGCCTCTATCCCCTGCAGCAATGCCTCTCCTGCCCTCCCTTCAAGCCATTCGGCTTGCATGCCCTGCATGACCTGCATGCAGAGGCTGGCCTGGCAACACGACCAGCAAGCGCTGCTCAAACGCCCAGGACGCATTGGCCATGCCGGGCTGGGCTGGGCTGGGGTGGTATGGTCCGGAATGGCCTGCGTGTGCCTGTGGTCTGAAAGGCCAGCCATGGCCAGGCCTGAAAGCAACTGCCAGGAGTAATGAGATTACAGGCGGGCATGGGACGCGGCTGTGGGACACAGCCATGAGATGCAGCCGTGATGGCTGCGCCATGCCCAGGGTATGCATAGCTGTCCCCTGATGGGAGGAGTCGCGGTGCTGGCTGCTGGCTGCGGCCTGAATGTGCAGCTGAAGGCCGCTGGCCTGCTGTTGGGTTTATTGCCCTGGCCTGTCATGGCTGTTGCTGGAGCAGTGCTTCAATGGGCTGCTGCAGGCGGATGAGGGGGCGGGGAGTGAACTGCGCGGTCGGCATGGTCCGGGTCAGCTCTGGTCAGGTGGGGCGCTCAAAGGGATGTCAGCTGGATAGCCGTTTACGGTGATGGAGCCGTCGGCACCAATGCGCCACTCGCAGCTGACTATCTGAGGGCGGGTCTCAATTTCGCTGGTGTAAAAGTCCGTCAGGTAGATAAAGTTCTGATTGGTCGATCCGGCCCAGTTGCGCACCTGTTCTGATTTGTTTCTGAGGTAGGGGCCGTCTACCAGCACATCAATGTGCTCAAGCAGCTCCCGGGTGCCTTTGAAATCACATCTGCTTTTCAGCCAGCTGTAGTCATAACCGGTAAAGCACATCACTGACAGTCCGGCCTCCTGAGTCCTGCGCGCTACCTGTGCAAGGCCTGCAGCCTGTAAAAAGGGCTCGCCGCCCAGCAGAGTTATGCCCTCTATATTGTTTTCCTCCCGTGAAGTACAAATGCGGTTAAACAGCTCATCGCTGCTGATAATATGGGCCGGCCTGAGCGGCTGAAACTGCTGATTGCAGCACTCAGCACAGCGCAGCAGACAACCCTGTGTCCATATGGCAAAACGCCGTCCCGGCCCTTCGGCCTCAGTACACTCCATAAAGCAGGCAAGATTCAGCCATGCCATTGTTCTATCCTCCACTCCTCAACTGATTGTCACACGGCACGCACAGGTCATATCAAGTGCAGGCCATCCCGGCCCGTACATACCGGTATGTCCCTGCCCGCACGGCAGGACCGGGCATTCCTGCCCGGACCAGGCCATGTCGTGGCCTGCCGTGCCGGGCACGATCAGGCCATGAGCCGGCGCGGCTGCAGCCCGGCGGTCGCACGGCGGACGGGCTGCGGTCGCACGGCGGACGGGCTGCGGCCGCATGGCGGACGGGCTGCGGCCGGGCTGGTCAGCTGATATCGAACAGGAACTGAGGGCCGATACGGGACATGGTGATGCTGCGGCCACGCAGCTGACCTGCCATGCCGCTGCAGTCGAAGAGGAATTCACTGAGCGGGTCAAAGAGGTAGCTGATCATGGCATTAAGCACGCCACGGCCGCCACTGCGCAGATCTACCCTGGAGACAATGAAGTCAAGGGCATCATTGTCATCCTCAAACTCAAGAGCAGTGATGCCCCACTTCTCCTTAACACGGTTTCTCAGCGGCTCAAGCTTGGCACGGGCAATCTGCCTGAGAATTTCCTTATCAGTGATGAAGTTGAAAGGAATGATGTTGGCATCGCCGATACGGCCCAGCAGCTCAGGACGCTGCAGCACTGAGGTGAAATGATGCTCCACAGCTGATTTGAACTGTGCAGCCACGCTGCGTTCATCTCCCTGCTCTACGGTAGCGGCTCCGATGTTGGAGGTAAAGACGATGAAGGTATCAGCAAAGGAAATGGTCTCGCCCTTGCCATCTGACAGACGTCCGTCCTCAAGAATCTGCAGGAACTTGTCCAGAATGCGTGGATGGGCCTTTTCAATCTCATCAAAAAGCAGCAGAGAGAAAGGTCTGGCTCGAACGGCATTGGTCAGCTGACCGCCCTGCTCATATCCTACATAGCCCGGAGGAGCACCGATGAGACGCTGATCGGCATGCTCATGGTTAAACTCGGACATGTCAAAGCGAATGCAGGCATCTTCATCGCCAAACAGGAACTGCGCCAGAGCCTTGGCAAGTTCAGTCTTGCCCACACCTGTAGGACCTACAAAGAACAGTGCACCTTTAGGAGTACGGGCCTTTGAGGAATGCTGCAGACCTGACAGACCGGTATAGGCTCGAATGAGCACCCTGTATACGGAATCGATGCACTGATCCTGTCCCTTGACCCTCTGGCGCAGTTCATCTTTTGCTGCAGCCAGCCTGCCGTGATTGAGCTGCTCCCATGGGGACTGTCTGGTGCCGTAGCGGTAGAGAGATACCAGCGAGTTGACATCGACGCTTTTTTCCTGCTGATTGGACAGTCTTACCAGATTGTCGATATCTCTGAGGTTAAGACCATCAGTAAGAGTAACCATCTCAGCAAAAGTGCGGCCGGTCCTGACCAGCGGCTCTTTGAGCTTGAAGTGCGAGGACCTGGCTGTCATGGCAGCCTCTCTTTCTCTTATGGATGGCAGAGCAATGGAAATGCTGGCAAAGAGCGGGTTGTTGATGAACAGATCCGGAGGCAGACCGGCAGAACCTGCACACATAAAGATGATCAGGCTGCGCGGCTCTTTCATCTGCATGCTGCTTCCTGATACCGGACTGTCACAAAGGGCATCGGCAATCAGTGACAGCCAGCTGCGCTCGACCTCGGTGAGGTTGTTGACCTGACCGAAGAGCAGGTTGGACCAGTCAACCAGAAAGGCCACTTTTTCGGTATCGTTTTCATCAGTCAGAACGTTTTTGACTGTGGAAAAGAAGGTAAGAGGGTCAATGACATTCTGACCTTGTCCGCCCAGCAGGCCGCCACTGCCCCTGCCCGACCCTGAAGTACCGCCTCGTCCTGAGCCGTCCAGGCTGTCTGAAGCGGACTGTGAGTCGGCTGCATCGGGCTCGTCATCGCCCATGTCATACTCATCGCCCTGCACAAAATCACAGGATGGAGCACTCAGTCTCAGGAAGTCCTGGACGTTCATTCCGCTGATGCCGCTGACACGTGAGTAGGAGACCACATACCTGAAGCCAAGTGCCTTGAGGCTGTCCTCAATTACTTTTTTGACCGGCATCATCCTTGCCATGCGGCTGAAAGCCAGATCCATGATATTGCCATTAATCTGAATGGCACGTCTGATCATGCACTGGCGCTCAAAGTTATCCAGCCATGAGTTGATGTATGAGTTCATAATTCTGATGTCCTGAATCATTATCAGCCCCGCCTGCAGCCTCCTGCATGCCCCATGGCACGCAGGCCAGCACGCAGTGCGGCACGCCGCCCTGAGTACGGACAGGGCCGCTGCGCCCCTTTGCGTACCTGACATGGCCATCCCAGGCCATGAAAAGCATGGCCCGCCCTCCAGGGACGCCACGGCATGCCTGAAGGCAAGCTCCTGCCAGCACAGCTGCAAGTCCCCAAAAACAAGCCGCAATGCTGCGCCGTGAGCTGCAGTCAGCCCGCCACTCAAAAGGCCTGTTAAACAGCCCAGGCCGGTTCGCTGCATCTGCCGGGAGATCGGTGCTGCTGCAGCAGCGAGGCGGCCTCATGCCCGCCCATATTTATGCTTAGCCGGCATCCCATGCAAAGCCTGCTCATCCAGAAACGAATTTAGGGCGGAGCAACCGGAGCAATGCTGTGCACTGATGTTCAGCTGTACATATGCCTCAAAGGCATGGCCGCGCATGGCTATGCAAGTAAGGCAAGGCCAGGCAAAGCTGCAAGCCCGCGCCGGGCCTCTCTGCACGCATCGTGAGCACGCCCTGAGCTGGCCCAGTCTGCACGCGTCGTGAGTAATGACTGCGCGGGTAGTCCCAGGCTGCACTGAGCGCCTGCATGAGACGGCCTGACCGGTATGCCCGGCCTGTGGGCCTGTAGTGATGCCGAAGCCGACACCAGCCCGCGCAGTGCCCTTATGGCCTGCAGACTGTGTAATCGCCGTGCCGGCTTATGTGGGTGTTGCAGTGGCTGCCAGAGCCGAAAGCGATGGCCGCAGCAGCGGCTGCTGCTGCAGCAACGACGGTGACGGCGGCAGCAATGGCTGCGGCGGCGATGGCGGCGGCCGGAGCGGGGCGGGGGTTACTGAGCGGAGCCGGTGCTGCTCTGCTGTACAGGTGCTACCGGGCGGCTGGTGGCAAACTGGTCGTCCGGGTTTGACCACATTACACGCTCATCGCTGAGCTCAATGCCGTAGATTTCTCTTAGGGCTGGCAGCACCTTGTCCATGTCCTCACGGCATGTCTGTCCTTTGTAGTTGTCAAACTTCCATGAGATACGTCCATCAAGATGAACGGTAAAAGCCGCTCTGTTACCGGCAGGACGGGCTCCCTGGATCAGCACCACATCAGCACCGTCTTCGTTCACCTTGACCGGCTTTGAAACAATGAATCCGGCATCCTGCAGTGACCTGCTGACAGCCTTTACCACCATGCGGCGGCCCTCTTCCGTACCCTCATCAGGTACATTGGCCATGACATCGTTAAAAGCAAAGAGGCCATCCTGCGGGGCACTGTCAGCTGTCTCCGCAGCCACCTGCCTGTCTGAGTCGGACGCATCTGAAGAAGCCCTGGATGTAACCTGCCGATCATCAGATTCATTTGCCTGTGCTCTGATCTGCTCATCACTGCCAGCTTCACTTCCGCTGTCGCTCCGGCCACTGCCCTGTGTGCGTCCGGAGAAAGGAGTCCTTCCATTACCGGCAGCTGCAGCGGCATGGCTCTGCTGACGTCTTGCGGCAATATGCTGTTCGATTTTGCTGTAAAGCTCCTCAAGAGCCCCGATAACACCGCAGTCATCGAGCTCCTGTTCCATGGATCTGTCCTTAATCTCAGCAATATAAGGAAGAGCATTGTTGTAGATACGTACATTGGTCCAGCCGCTCATGTGACTGTCAATAAGCTCATCAATTTGGCGGCTTCTTCTTTCCAGCTCCTGCTTTCTGGCCTCCTGCTCCGCCTTGATACGGGCCAGCTCTGCAGCATGCTTCTTTGCCCTTGACTCAAGCTGTCTTACCTCGCCTATGAACCTGAGTATACGAGGGAATAAATTTCTGGCATTCTTTTGATTGTTTGAGGCAGCAAAACTGTCAAGCAGCTCTGACGCCTTACTCAGTTCTTCGTGCAGGATCTCAGCACCCTGCGATTTCTGAGCGTTCTGCAAAACTTCCCTGCAGAGGTCCAGATTATCTTTGTTATCAGCAATCACCTCTCTGACTGGTGCCTTCAGGTGCCAGTTGGCACCTACATGTCTGCTCATAATTACTCCTTGAACAGTAAGCTCTGTCCATCAAATCTATTTGACTGCTCTCAGCCCTTTCCCAAACCAGCCCTCCATCGCAGGGCATGGCCCCATGGCTGGGCATGGCCCCCGTTGCAAGTCAAGACCAGTCCCACATCGCAAGTCCCAGGCTGCTCATTTCATCACACGGGCCTGACTCATTAAGCCGGGCCTGCATACTGATTGTCCGGGCACTGGCCTGGATGTGTGCACATAACTGGACTGTCGGTTACACAGCAGGACTGAAGCTCTGTTAATCCTTGTTGCCTGAGGCCGTAATCTGCCTGTAAGCGCTACTGCTGTACCGCCTGCTGATCGCAGCACCTGTGCCGCATTTGATGCGACGCCGTTGCGACAGCTGAAGCAGCGCAAAATCAGTTTCCGGCCTCATGTCCTTATTGTTTGATTGTCATGTGACCATGTTGCCAATTGATCTTTGGCCTTATGGCATCGGGCCTGTGGCTGCGTGGTCTGCGACCTTTGGCCTTATGGCATCGGGCCTGTGGCTGCGTGGTCTGCGACCTTTACCCTTATGCTTCGGGCTGACTCCGTATGACCTGTGGCCTTATGGCGTCTGGCCTGTGGTTGCGTGGTCTGCTGCCTGTGCCCTTATGATTCGGGCTGACTGCCGTATGACCTGTGGCCTTATGGCATCGGGCCTGTGGCTGCGTGGTCTGCGACCTTTACCCTTATGCTTCGGGCTGACTGCCGTATGACCTGTAGCCTTATGGCATCGGGCCTGTGGGACTATGGCCTCATGCCGGATGCCAGTCCTCAGGAAACAGCCAATACCCTATGAATCATCACCGTCAGACTGTTTCTCTGAGCTTTCAGACCAGCTCCTCAGACGCTCAACCAGGCTCTTCATGTCCGGTGAGCCGAACATGCTTTCGTCAGGCGATATCAAGCCATCTCTGACACCTTCAGATGTCCACTTCTTCATGCCCTCGGCGGTAATAAGCATTCGTTTATCAATCAGCTCCCGTGACAAATCAGTTCTGCCCCTGCGCACTGTATGCAGCTGCTTTCTGTAGACAGACTCAGCTGGAGGAAGGGATGACGTACTGGTGTAATCCTGGGACAGTCCCTGATAAGGATTACATAAACGCAATAAGGCCTTTGCCCTGTCTATCTCCTTCCTGAGCTTCTTCTCATGGACGCCAAGGGCCTTTACCACATTTTCAGGCAGATCCGGGTTGCCACTCTGGTAACTGCTCGTCCAGGACAGCTCGTCCAGTTGACTCTTCATCAGACTGAGCGACTTATCATATGTATACAGACCAAGATCCTCACAGAGCCTGAGTTCGTCATCATTATTCTCTGCCTTTCTTAATGACTGATCTCTGAGCTGAGCCTGCTTGCCGTACACATCATTGACCGCACCACTGAATACAGTCTTAACACCGAGAAAGTTGGCTTTTCTGGCCGTATCTTTGCTGCCGGTGTACAGTACTGTGTCGTATGTCTGCAAAGAGAGTGCGGTGGCGATGCAGCTGTCACTGCAGTTGCCTCTGTCATGCCCCATACCTTCACTGCCGTCATTACCACCCTGCTCTTCTACGGGCACTTCCTGCTGGTTTTCCGGGCTGGCCATGGCCAAACAGTTAGTAAATTCGAAATCAGGAGTGAAGTAGACAGCTCTGTCACCAAGCTCAATTACAGCTCTTTGCGCATGATTGGCTATCATATTCATAGCCACATCAAAGTGTAACCTGCGACAGATAAGCCCCGTCAGTACCGTTGCCGGAATAACAATGGTACGCTTGCCTGTGGCCTGTCTGATATTGTGGTAGTTGCCCATGAGAAATTCGGCATCCACTACCGCCAGCGGCTCATCACGGGTGACAATACTGCGGTCGGACATGATCATGGCAACAGTATCAGGATCAGGCTGGCACCATGGGCAGCTCAAAAGTGAGCTGAACTCTGCTGAATCCTCATACCTGCAGAAAATAGCCTGTGTCAGCTTTCTTAAATTGCGAATCTCTTTAATAAAACTGCTTGAATTAAACAGCTCCAATGAAACCGGGCAATCATAAACAGCCTGACTGATAAGCAGATCCAGGTTATTCACATATGCCAATCCCCTGTGGCTGAGAATCGCTCTGTCAACATCTTGCTTACCACATAACTCATAGAAGTCCCTGATATCATCAAGCCACTCAAACCCTTTGATACCCAGCGGATGAAATTCTTTAACTCCCGAGTTGTAAGAATGATTGTTCTCCTCATATCTGTCTTTGAGAAAATCAAGGCAGATCGTGTATTCGAAGCTGTCAGGAGAAATCGTCACCTTGAAAGGAAATTTCCTCAGGTAATTGAGCAGCTGCTGCAGATCATCTTCCGTCTTTACTTCTGCAAGTCTGTCTACCAGACGCTGCATTCCTGGACGTGTATAGCCTCTTGGTATATATAAATATTTAGATCCATGCGTATATTTGTCATGGAAATTCAATGAGTATCCAAACTGCCTGTCGAATTTAATGTCAGAACGGAAGTATCTGAGACACTCAGGAGGGATTTTGAAGCTGATGTCTGGCAGACTGTCTACTGGCAGCACCCTTGCCAGGGAAACAAAACTCTGCACGTCGTTACACTCAAAAGACGGCAGATTGACCATGTCCACAAACTCCATTTCATAACCAAACAGCAAAGGCAAATTCAAGTCATTGTCCTGCCAGCTGCAGTTAATAAACTCAGGACTGAGCATCATGGCCGATTTGCTCTGGTAATCAAGCACCATGATTTTTCTCTGGAGATGCTTTACGAAGCGCCAGTAGCCATACTCTTTCTGGTATTCGCGTTCCCGTCCATCCTTCTGGCACTGGGCTTTGTACATAGACTTGAGATCGTCGGCCAGTCTGTCGGCGCTGGCCATAACAAAGCCGCAAGTACTTGGCCATAACGGCTCCTCGACGTAAACAGGCGAGCCATACCTGTCAAAACCATCAAAGAGATGACGAAAGCCGTTCTCATCAATCATTTCGTACTGGTAACTATCAGGATCAAACCTTCGCCACCATGAAGTCCATCTGGGCATGCCCCCGGCTGAAGCGGCTGCATCTGCATCCTCTTCATGTGCGTGTAACCACATTATGGAATCGCGTAAACCTCCCTCACCGGGCTTGATGGCGCGGTATTCTTTTTCAGGCCACAGCACAACACAGACACATGGTTGATAGAAACACAGTTTGAAACACGCGTTGGAGATTATGAGCTCAAGAGCTGTCAGCTGAGGCCCCTCCAATCGCTCACGGCCCAGAAAATCCTTATACCTGCTGCTCTTAAACAGACTCATCATGTCCAGATAGAGCTCATGTCCAATGACAAATACCAGACCATAACTATTTTCAATAAAGTGTTTCGCACACTTCAGACTGCTGGTTTTAGGAAGTAAACCTTCTTCTGGATCAAGTCTACATTCATAACCTGAAGCAGGATCCTCAGCCACAAGCTTAAAAGTGTTTCGTCCCAGCAAAGCTGATGTCATCAGGGCACAGTCACTGGCAATCAAACCTGCTCGCTGCTCTCCGGCTCGCTTATCACTGTCTGCATCAGAAATATGGTCAGCAGAGACTGCAGATAATGATCCTGATATCCTCAGATCTCCTGTGTGTACTTTTGCAATGCTTTCAGACTCCTTCTCAAGAGCAGCGAACACCGGCCTGATCAGCATTTCATACAGAAAGTTTCTGTCAGCACCTGCAAGCCATGCCGCAAAGCTCTCGTTGCTGCTGCTCAGAGCAAGCTCATGACTTTCATTAACTGTTATGACCAGACGCGCCTGCAGTAACATGATCTGATGATCCTCTGCCTGTTCTCTGGCAGGTGGTATTTCACAATCCTGGATCATGTAAGGATCATAATCCGGCCCAATATCTACAGGCTGTGCACAATGCGACATAAACCTGCGATCGGACAGATGCAATGATTTGCCGGATCTGACAAGAGCTTCCTCCTGAAAACGCCGCCATAGTGTTGCCGTCACCTCATGGCTCATACTTCCGGTCGTATCGGCATTTCTCAGCACATGACCATGATAGTTGCAGACACATTCATATCCATGATCATAACTGTAATTCAGTACATCTGCTTCGTCGCCATTGCCCGTATGCCCTAATGTTTCTTCATATGGCTGGTAACAGTTTTGAAAGAATGGATCGCCTTCAAAGTAACCGTAACTCTGGTCATCTTCGACTTCATCGTTGTCCTGTATCCTGCCTCTGGTCATGATTAAGTCATCAAGGCCTCTGAGGACTGAGACAGGGCTGTCCTGCTCATTTTGTTCGTGCACATGAACATGTCCGTTAAACAGAACTGAGAACTCAAAAATCGTACTCATATACACTTCCTTAACTTGTTTTGCTTGCTGACATGCATCTGATGGCGGTTGATCGCAATTGGATCTGCCCGGATGACCACAGGTCAGGGACCAATGCCATACAGCCGAGCTTACGGCCTGCCAATGGCTCGGCAATGAAGACTATGGCGCTGCCCTGCTCCAGCCCATCATCATGTCTGCTGGCGCAGGTGCTGGTGCTGGTGCAGGTGCAGAGCGTTCATTGGGATGACACGGAGGCTGGTATGGCCGCCGGGACTCCCCCTGTCGCTACCGGTCTGGCCGCCGTGACGACTGCTGTCGCTACCGGTCTGGCCGTATTGACAGGCCGATAATATGGCGTGTAGCCCGTGCGAAATTGTTCAGTCAGTACGGACGGCAGTCATGCCTTGATACGGTCATATGTCTTCATGGTCACCTGGGGCCGTTTATGTACGGCCTGAGACCTGCCGGTGTCAGCACACCGGCATATGGCCTGATGCCCGCAGCCAATCCCCGGGCAACAGCCGGTTCCCTATGAGTCACCGCCTTCAGACTGTTCCTCTGAGCTTTCATACCAGTCCATGAAATGGTCAATCTGGACCTTCATATCCTCAGCAGTGATAAGCGTTCTTTCATCAGTCATCAGCCTTGCCGCAGCAGTTCTGCCCCTGCGCAGTCCAAGCAGCTGCTCTCTGTATACAGAGTCAGTCCCAGGCCTGGATGCCATCCTGACGAAATCATGGTAAATGCCGGGATTATGGCTGTATAAATTCAATAAGTATGATGCCCAGTCTGCCTCAGTTAAAAGCTTCAGTTGAAGATCAAGAACAGCCTTTGCATGTTTTTCAGACAGATCCATGCTGCCCATAACGCCAGTATCGTAACAATGCTTCCAGGACAGATCTTTCATAGCATTATCAATCAGGCTCATGGATATGTCGTATGTCGACGCGTATCCAACATCCTCATTGCAACTGAGTTCCTCAGCATTGCTCTGATCCTGTGTAACAAGCTTATTTATGAGCTTAGCCTGTTTTCTGTATGCACCAGTTACCGCGTCGCTCAATACAGTTTTCACGCCCAGCTGCTCAGCTTTTCTGGCTGTTTCTTCGTTGCCTGTATACAGGACCGTGTCGTATGCCTGCAGACAGATGGCTGTGCTGATGCAGCTGTAGCTGCAGATACTGCTGTCCTGGCTGTCCTCCTCGCTCCCGGCATCGCTGTCCTGGCTGTCCTCCTCGCTCCCGGCATCGCTGTCCAGGTCATTGTCTTCGCTGTCATCATCTGCAGTCATGAAAGCACTGTAAATATCAGTAATGCTGACATCACAGCTCTCAGAGGCTTCATCAGGCTCAGTATTCTGGTTTTTCTGGCCAGCCCTGGCTACCATTGAAGTAAAGTTGAAATCGGGAACGTAGTAGACCGCCTTGTCACCAAGCTTAATAACAGCCCTCTGAGCGTGACTGGATATCAGCTTCAAAGGTAAATCAAAGTGGCCTCTGCATACTGAAAGAGCATTCAGCACAGTCAGAGGAATAACAATGGTGCGATTGCCTGCGGCCTTTCTAATATTGCGGAAGTTACCCATGAGAAACTCGGCATCCACTACCGCAACAGGCTCATCAAAACTGACAGCATTGCTGTCGGATCTCATCAGGTGCAGCATGTCCGGATCAGGACGACACCAGGAGCAGCTTATAAGTGACCTGAACTCTGGTGAGTTTTCATGCCTGGACAGCACACAACTGAACAGCTTTCTCAGGTCTCTGGCCTCTTTAACCCAACTCTCGGAATCAAACAGTTTCCTTAACACAGGGAAGTCATATACAGCCTGACAAATAAGCAGTTCAAGATTGTTGATACATGCAAGTCCCCTGTGGCTGAGCAGCTTACTGGTAAGCCCCGAATGCCTGAAGCTCTTACAGAAGTCAATGACATCATTGATCCACTCAAAGCCTCTCATCATCAGCCGGTCTAAATTTTCCCACGTATATGAATGACGTTGTTTATTAATGTATTTCTCCGGACTGTATCTCATCTGAAGAAAAACAAGGCGCATTTCGTCATCAAAGCTGTCTGGCGAAATCGTTGCTTTTAAAGCGACTCTCTCAAGGTATTTGTTCAGATCAAGCAGATCATACTTTGTCTCTAAAGCGAGTCTGTCCACCAGACGCTGCGCTCCTTGCTGAGTAAAGCCTGGAGACGGGCCAGTCATGAATTGTATGTCCCATGTATCAGGATAGTAACCTGTGTAAAAGTGATCGAGCAGATCGGCTGGAATTCTGACACTGCTGTCCGGAAGATAGTCCAAAGGAACTGCATGAGCAATGGCAACTAAACTCTGCACGTCGTTAAACTCAACCGACGGCAGATTTACCATGTCCACCAACTCCATTTCATAGCCAAACAGCAAAGGGAGCTTTACACTGTTATCCTGCCAGCTGCATTCAAGACACTCAGGACTGAACAGCATGGCCTTTGTGTGTGTGTAATCAAGCACCATGATATTTCTCTCTGGATTCTTTACAAAACGCAAGTACCAATACTCTTTCTGGCGGTCCCGCTCCCTTCCGTCTTTCTGGCACTGCACTTTGTAAAGAGACTTGAGATCTTGAGCCATTCGGTCTGCGCTGGCCATAACAAAGCCGACTTTACGCGGCCATGATCTGTCACTGCGTTTTCCTTCAGGCAATGGCCACCATCTGTCCAGGACACCGGCTGAGCTGCAGGTCCTGGTGTCATCCCCTGAAGCAGCTGCATCTGTATCCTCTTCCAGATCATGTAGCAAGGTTACTGAATTGTCATCATCTTCATCGGCAGGCTTGATTGCGCAGTAGTCTTTTTCCGGCCACAGCACCATAAAGACACAGTTTGGTACTTTTTCCAGAAACAGCTCAAGCGCTTCCAGCTGAGGCCCATCCTCTCTCTCACGGCCCAGAAAGTCCTCATACCTGCTGAGATCAAAACGACTCATCATATCCAGATAGAGCTCATGACCAATAACAAAAACCAGACCTTTGTCTTCATCAAAAATGTGTTCTGGCAAACTCAGGCTTATACTCTCAGAAACTAAGCCATTAAAACGACCCCAGCTATCATTAAATAGATCTATAATGCTTTGTCTTTGACCATGTCTTAGACCAGGTCTTAGACCATGTCTTAGACCAAACTTATAAGTGTTTCGACCAAGCAAAGCTGATGGCATCAAGGCACAGTCACAGGAAATAATACCTGCATCATGCTTTTCGAAGCTCAGCTCACTGTCTGTGCCCGACTTGCTGTCTGCAGCAGCTTCGGCCGACGATGGTCCTGATATCCTGAGTGCACCTGTGTGTACTTTGGCAATGCTTTCAGAGCACACCTCAAGCGCATGGAATACTGTCCGGATCAGTTTTTCATAAAGAAAGTTGCTGTCAGCGTTGGCAAGCCATAATGCAAAGTACTCATTGCTGCTGCTGAGAGTCAGCTCATGACTTTCATTAACTTTTATTACCAGAGGAGCCTCCAGAACAATTACCTGATGCTCCTTCTGATACTCCTTCCTGCCTGCTTTCGCTGCGCGCCTGACATCTTCCTCTTCATTGTTACAATAATCAATCTGACGTACTGGAGTCATATCCTGGTCCAGATAGCCCAATTTCTGGAGACGTAACTCCTGTACACCCCTCCAGATATATGCCCAAACCTTATGGCTCAGACTGCCGGTCACGTAAGCATTGCTCAACACATCTCCTAAATAGCAGAATAAACCCTCATATCCTGCATCCCTGAAGTAAATATACTCTTCTTCGAGTTCAGCCGTTGCATATGGACTGCCCCTGCTTAATATTAATGAGTCAATACTGCTGAGGCCTGAAACTGCCCGTTCCTGCTCATGTTTCCCATGGAGCTCAACAAATCCACGAAACAGAACTGAGAACTCAAAAATCGTACTCATATACACTTCCTTAATTTGTTATGTTTGCTGACACTAAGCTGCCCGCAAGCAGCCCTGAGCACAGTAACCACAGGTCGCATGGCAATGCCTGACAAGCGTCGCCTGCTGCAGCATGTGCTTACGGCAGCCTGATGACGCTGCCCTTAAAACTGCGGTTATGTTCTGCCATGAAGCCCCGTGGTGTCGCCCTGGCCCGGCACCAGCCCCTTGTCATGGCTGCAGGTGCAGAGAGTTTATGGGGCTGACACGGCGGCACGGCCAGCCGCCGTGACGGCAGCTGACAGTGCACATGGTGCGTCAGGATTTTGTCTGAAGACCGAGCTGTCCTGCCTTGATATTGCACTGGCGGTCTGATGAATAGAAAACAGTATTGTTGAACATATACCTGAGAGCTGCAGCCAGAATGCGGTCATCCTGGTTGGTCTGGGTGTTGACGCTTCTTACCATGTTAATGAGCGGCTCACTTGCAGTAATGATCTTCATTCGGTCCCTGATCATTTCCAGAGAGTTAAGGCTGCGGCTTACCTTGTCCTTGACTGACTGAGCTTTGTTGCGTGAGTGCTTGATACCGTCAAGCTCGCTCATGACAGTGTCAGGAATCAGCACGGTTCGATCATGGAACAGGCGGTGCAGATCAGTGGCGTGATCAAGAACATAATTGGTGTCAAGAACAGCATAGGATGCCTTTCTGTTTACAGGCTCAAAGATCTTGAAAATCTCACGACGTACCCGGCTGAGCGGCTCAAAGTACTGCTCTACAGAATCAAAATCCTTTTCCTCAAACAGCTCCATCATCTCAAGCTGCAGATTGTCAGGATCCAGAAGATCAGGCCACAGATCTTTCTGCCCAATAAGGCTCTGAGGTCTGTTGCTGTCAAATCCGTCAGCAAACTCACGCAGCTTTATCAGGCGGCTGAACTCATAGACATCAAAGTTGAGTTTGCTGCCCTGTCCGCTCAGTGCAGCAATGTTGAACAGTTTCCTGTTCCGGCCTGAATTTCTGCTGCTGACATAACCAAGACTGCGCCTCATGACCTCGAAACGAATGCCGGTGTCAAAAGACTTAAGCGAGAGCTTCTTGCGGCCATAGGAGCTGTAGACTGTTTTATTGAGGCGATCGAGCTCATCAGAGGAGCTGACTGAATGCAGTCCTTTAAAGAAGGAGTCCGGCACCGAGTCAATCTTGACAATGCCCCTGTCAATCAGGCTTTCGAGGCGATTCACAGTGAAAGGACCCACATGATTATGGACTGAAATCTGACCTGCCATCCTGCTCATCATGACCAGCTCTTCGTCGCTGCAGGCAGCAAAAGGCCGCATCTGCAGCAGATCCGGAGCCTTGATATCCCATACCGAAGCACGGTCCAGTTCAAAAGTCTGACCGGCAAAATGGCAGTCAACATGTTCAGGCCTGAGCAGCAGGCTCTCGCCTAATCTGAGATTGACCATTGCCATGAAGGAAAAGCTGTCATTGATGATCCTTTGCCAGCACTCTCTGACTTTCTTCTGATCCTTGCTGTCACTGACCGCTTTGGCATTGACTTCATACTCACGGGCAAGTTCAGGTCGGCTGCGCATCATAAATCCGGTATGCTTCCATGGATTTACAGCACTGATACTTCGGGCAAATTCCCGGGCTGCAGCGCTGATCTCTCCGGAAGCAGCGCTGATCTCTCCGGTGGCAGAGTCCGTCATGTCATGCAGTGAGTCTGCATTGTCCTGGTCAAGCACTATCACCATGGTAGGTCTGCGGTGGCGCTCTCTTTTATCCAGAATCTCGTGCATAAACATGGTCACCACATCCTGATTGCAGCAGCCAACATATGTCTCATCGTCAGCGGTCATGCCCAGCATGCGCTCAACCATGGAGCGATCGCATATCACCACTGCAGGCTCATCCTTGTCCATGAAACGCCAGCAGCTGAGATCAGGATTGTCCCGACGCAAACAGGATCCGTCTGCAGCCCGGTAATAAAGATCCGTGGCCATGAAGTTGATTTTGTGCTCGGCACCATCAGGCATGGACGGCATGAACTGACCTGATGCAATGACTTCATGCTCCTGCTCATTTTCCCGGCCTCTTCTGGTCAGAGCCTTTTTCAGGCCCGAAAACAGATCTGTTTTATGCTCGGATAAGGCCTCCATGGCGCCCTGACAGGCCTTGCGGTGCATGGTGGCGATGCGTGACAGCAGCGGAGAAATCAGATAATTGAGCTTGAGTCTGTCATCACAGCGGTTCAAAAATGAATCAACCATGCCTTCTGAAGAAAACAGTGACAGATTGCCGCTGCCAGGCTCGATCATTATCTTGATCTCCGAGGTCACGGTACCTGCTTCCTCATCAAGAGGCTTAAACTCTACACCGTTTTCTGTCAGAGAGCAGTCCTCAGGAAACAATCTGCCATCATTTACTCTGGCTACAGCCATGTGGCGCAGCAGATCATCTGAGGCAACTGCCGAAGGCGGTACGGGATCTGTCTGCTCAAAGACAGCGCTGTCGGCACGGCCCCCTGAGCGTCCGGCACCTGAGCGCCCGGTACCTGAGCGTCCACCCCCGGCGCGCATGGCGCCTGCCCCGGCTCCCGCCGCCGCTCCAGCTCCGGATGCCTGTGAGGCACTGCACTGCCAGGAGAGCTTAAGGCGGGATGAAGAAACCTGAGAGTCGTTCTGTTCAGTTTTCTGTGAAGCTGCCGACTGCTCATAGAAGTCATCATCATCATAACCATCGTCATCGCCATGATCCTGGTCATGATCAGTTTTGAGAGCACTCTTGATTTCTTCTTTGTCTACGAAGCGATCATAGAATGGACAGAAATAGAGGTTCTCCTCCTTGAGATTAGGCTTGCCGACAAAGCGCTTGTATTTGTAAAAGCGACTTGCATTGTCGTTAACATCAAAATCACCGACCAGCGCCTCCTCGAGCCTGTCTGAGGTTATTTCCTCCCCTTCAGAACCGTACATCTCGATCATGTCTTCGCTCATCAGATTATCCAGGGCATTGTGGACAAAGCCATCATCAATGCGCAGTTCACGGGTGAGCTCAAAAAGAGGAATGTCCTCGTACCCGCTGTCCTGAAGCGAGGTATCGCACAGCAGAGCCAGTACCAGCTCTTCAGGCATGGTCAGAACGCGTACCTTGGCATACTCGTACGTGATGGCATAAGGCGTGGCTGAGGCACTGAGATCAAAAGCAAGCAGATCTACGCGCTTTTCTTTTTCTGTTTTGCTCATCTTCCTACTCTCCATCCTTATCCTGAGTGCCTGCCTGATCATCTGCGGCATCATGATTAACTGTTATGCCATCTGCAGCCTGCCCGTTTCTGAACACTTTTGGTCCTGCAGATCCTGAGCTGTTCCCGGCACGTAACTGTGCGCCTCTGCCCTTGCTCTTAACGCTGCCCCTGCCGGAGGCGGATGCCATGCTCTGGCTTCTGATGGCCTCATCATCAGGCAGGGTCATCAGGAACTCCCTGGTAGTGGTAATTGAACCGTCTTTGGCTGTGAACTCCAGGTAGTCAAACATATTCTTGTAGACCATTCTGTCGTCGTAGCCGGTGCTGTCCATGCGCGGCAGTCTGACTGAACGGTTCTGCAGCATGTTGCGGGCACCAAAGACCATAAGAAGGTTCTGGGCACGGCTCATGGCCACGTTGATAAACTCAAAGCGGGCAATATTGGCTCTGCCCGAACCGAACTTCTGGTCCATTGGTCCGCCGTTGTTCTTGACCAGGGACAGGATAATCACCGGCTTTTCCTTGCCCTGATAGCGGATCACGGTATTGATCTCCACATCAATGCAGGAGAAGTGGTTGTTGTTGCGGCCAAGCAGTCTTGAGATTTCAGAACGAATAACTCTGCACTGAGGCTGATAGAAAGACACCACACCAACCTTGAGACGGTTATCACGACTGTAGCCCTTAAGTGAGCACTGACGGTCTATGTCCACAAGAGTACGGGCAATCAGGCGGGCCTCAACCTCATTGACATTGCGCTCCTTTGAAATCTGGAAAGATGCGCCTTTCTCATTGAGAGTGGTATCCACCCACAGCACATGATCTTTTTCGCTCATTAACCTGGTGCCTGACGGTGTGGTAAATGAAAGGCCATGTTCACGTGGCTGTTCAGGATTACCGCAGATCAGGGCGTCATCATAGAAGCGGTTGATGAGCTGCATAATGGCTGGATGCATGCGGAACTGGATGTTAAGACGCTGTCTTAAGGTATCCGGACACTTTTCAAACAGTTCCTTGAACAGACTGGCAGTAACCATGTCCTGATAGCGCTCCAGATTTTGCTGGGTAAGCGCAGCCGGAGAGGTGGTGTCCTGAGCTGCCTGTCTGGCGTCATGGTCAAAGCCATAATCATCTACAGACTGTTCGACATGCTCGCTGAGAGAGACGCCGTCAGACTCATTGAAAATTGGCGGAAGCTGGCGGTGATCGCCTACCAGAATGGCGCGCGGGGCACGCATCAGAGGCAGCAGCATCTCAAGAGGAGTTGCCTTTGAAACCTCATCGATAATGACCACATCAAAGCCGTCAAATTTGTTGTTGACAAGGGTCTTCTCGCTTTCATTGCAGGACATGGCCACCACATTGCAGCTGGCCAGATATGTGTCCTTCATAAGCTTCCATTCTTTTGTTGCACGCTCTTCAGGATTCTTGAGAATCTCTGCCATCTTGCGATACAGAGGCAGCATCTGGCCGTTTGATTTTTCAAAGCTGACAAGCTGCTCCTGAACCATGGCCTGCATCTTCTTCTGCTCTTCAAGCAGACGGGCAAGATCAGCATCATCAAGACGCCAGCGGCGGCCTCCGCGCCTTAGCACAAGGGCCCCGCCGGAGCTTACTGACCTGTCGTCCATGACCTCTGCAGCTGCACCACCTGCCACACCGGCCTGCCCGCTAAGTGCATCGCCAGTACCGACATCAGCTGCGCTGGCTGCAGCCAGTCCGTCTTCGGATGCGCGCTCATCAGCGGCTCTGCGTACGTGCCTGTTTGACTGCCTTGCAAGCGAGGTGAGCACAGTACGGGTAAGCTCAGGCACAGCCAGATCCGTTGAGGTTGCGGCGTCCTGCCCGGATGCAGCACCTTTCCTGGATGCGGCCCCATTGCTCGATGCGGCTCCATTACTGGATACTGCAGCCTCATTCTTTGCTTCCAGCTGACTTGCAAGTTCCGGCAGCCCCAGATAAATGTCTCTTAAAGAGGCTTCATGCTGGTACTGGGTATCCAGCCACTTTTCAAGACGCTCTTCGGTCTCCTTGTACTCAGCATTGATAAGCTCAAGCTCCTGCTTTGCTCTGCGGGCTGTGCTTAAAGACTCATCCAGGGCTTCGCTCTTGCTGAGCAGCTCAAGCTCCATATTTGCAGCAGCCTCAATACCTCTGGCCATGGCACGGTTTAGAGTGCGGTTGAAATTGACAATCATGGAGCTGCGATCTTTCAGCCAGAACCTGAGCTGGCCTTCATCTCCAATATCACGTACCTGGATGAAATCAGGGAAGCGCTCTGAATAATCACCACATACGGAAGCAAGGCCCGCCCCTGCAGCGTTGCTGCCAAGAGTCAGAGCCGTGCGACGTCCATTCAGACGGCGCAGTTCATCGAGCATGCTGTTATCAATTTCATCAGATGCCCCCAGCTGCTCTTTGAGCAGGGAAATCTGCCTTTTGATGCTTTCAAGCTCGGCCTTGTTCTGAGCGCTTACAGATGACCTTTGTGTCCCTGTGTTCTCCAGATCCATTTTCATTGATGACAGATCAAGGTTCAGCTGATGCCACATCCTGCAGACAGAGGCAATGATGGCGCCGCGCCTGTCATGATGATCAAGGTAATCATCAGCAAAGGCTCCGACCTCAGGGAGCAGCTGCTCCAGTCGCATAAAGGCCTCTCCGGCCGCCATGAGCTTTTCATCATCAGGCCAGGTAATATTGGCAAGGACCACATCAATGGAGCTGTTCTCCCTGAGAGCATCACGCAGCTGCAGCACGTCCGGGCTCTCACTTGCAATACAGATCTGCTGAACTGCCTTGAAGAAGTTCTGCAATGTTTCCAGGGCATTGATACGGCCATCAATGATCTGCTGCTCTCTGAGTACATCATCAGATACAGTCAAAAGACGCTCCTGGCTCTGACGCATGGCGCTTACAGCTTCAAGATCAGATCTGACTGAGGCTATTGATGAGAGCAGGAAATCAAACTCCTCAGTCCATTCTTTCAGTCCTGATGCAGTGTTCTGCAGCTGAGTAAGACGTCCCAGACAGCGACCATTGAGATCATCGGCAATTGCCTGGTACTGACGGCCCAGCACGGCACTTTCAGTAAAGGATTTGCCCTCATCGGTAATACGTTCAGAGAACCTGGCCAGACGTATGACCTTGAGCTGAGGGTTGCTCTGCAGACGTGACAGAGCGTTATCAAGGGCATCATGGGACTGACTTGCAAGCAGCACCCTGTTGCCGCGCCCGGCCAGCTGCATGCAGGCCTCTGCAATGACCGTGGTCTTGCCTGTACCTGGCGGGCCCTGAACAAGGCAGATATTAGGCGCACTGATCATCTTGCGCACAGCCAGCTTCTGAGCATCATTGAGACTGTCGTTATACCAGGTGTCAATCTCCTCAATTGACTCAGGCTCAAGAGCCGAGGTGATATCAAAAAGATAACCGGACAGATGAGGGGCGTAACAGGAATCATTGGAATACAGATTCCTGAGAGCTTCACGATGGCGGTTGATCAGGGCCAGATCACCTAAAAGGGAAATGGATATGAATCCCTGCCTTGGCATGCCTTTGAAGGCCTTGCGCAAAAGCACGGATGGATCACGGGGATCGACAGAGCGTCCTTTGCCCTCGCCCTTCTCTTCACGTGGAACATAATCAAAATCAATTTTCGACAGCTCATTTTCCAGATCTTCAGATGGCTGTACTTTGATCAGGGCCATAACAGCTCTGTCAGGATTAAGGCTGGTGCGGCCCTCCTTGACAATGTCCAGGAGCATTGCTCGAGCATGAGCAATGTCGTCAGGGTTTGCGAAATCATTGCCACCACGTGAACTGCCACGGCGCAGGTCGAGAACGGTGACACCGCCAGGCACAATCTGTCCCATCTGACTGAAGGCAGAACTAAGAGAGTTGTTGTTGTCCTTGCCCAGCTGGAGACTGAAGATCATGGGGTCAGATGAAACTTCAATGTTGTAGGCATGGACAACCTCTCTTTTCATGGTGCTGATGGCTCTGTCCATTGAGAACCTGTCAGGAGCCACAACATAAAAGAGGATACATCCCGAATGCCTGTCGTAACTCCATAACAGATAGCGCAGGCCCTGAGCCTTGTGCTTGACCAGATTGTCCTTAAAGTCAAGGAAGTCGCTCCAGCCCTTGAAACGGGCCGCATTCTTCAAGGCAAAAGGCTCAAGAGAGGTAACCTGTCTGAGGTTGAGTACATTGCCCGACCTTGTGCCTGGTCTGTCATCAGGTGGAAACTCGCTTCCTCCAAGCAAATGGAATTTGACCTTTGCCATAAGCTCATAAGGAGCCGGCTCAGACTGACCAAAAGTAATGGAGGCACGTCTTATCTGAAGAAATGGCGAATCTGTATCGCGCTTGCGGGTACCTACAAGACACAGTGCCACATTTTCCGGCAGCTCCGGAAAGGAAGTATGACCAGGAATACGGATACAGTAGTAGTCGTACTGACGATCAGGGCTGTCATCACCAGGTCTGTTGTTGATATTGCTGATACAGCATACAAGATCATGGCTCAGATCCTGAGGAAAGAAGCGCATGAGGAAGCTGCGTGACAGCTCTTCGTCGCTTTTTCCGGATCGGTCGCGGTTGAACTCAGGATACAGATGGCGATACTTGCGCAGGGCAAAATCCACGCTTTTTGCCAGGGTGATCATGGCATCGCCAGCTGGCGGCAAACGCCAGTAGACAGTGCCGCTGACAGGGGCAGATGATGCCGAATCTGAGGCAGATCCGGAGACAGAGTCTGCACTGTTTGATGATTGAGATGAACCGCCCTGAGCTCGGAATCTCAGGTCATCAACTCTGGAACGACTGACTGGTAAGAGTCTGGTTGTCATATGAATGCTCTGTTCACAACCCACCATGCCCGAAGTCAAAAGACCTGAGAAGTGACTGAAAGAAGAGCATAGAAAAGAAGAAGAAGGTGAGGATGGCCGTAAAGCCGGCTCAGCAGCCGCAGTCAGTCTCCAGAGGAGATGCAGCAAGACAGATATGACAGATTCAGGACCTGATAAGACAGCTGCCCTGTAACCTGCCCGCGCCACGCCTCAAGGCGTGGAGGCAGGCCCGGCCTCGCCATGCCCCGCCATGCCCGGCATGGCCCGCCACCACCGGACATGAAGGCCGGTGCGAGGCCACGGGGCCGTGAGCTGTGGAGCCATGTGCTCCTCAGGGCATGTGCCGAGCCTTATGGCATGCGACATTTACTGCCCTGGCGATGGCATCCAGGGCATAATGTGCAGGCAACGCAGCTGACCGCCTTGTGGGCTGGCAGTGATTTTTCCCGATCAGATGGACGGCTGTTATCTTAATACCCGGTTCATGACTGCAGGCCGCTGACGGCCAAAGGCATAAGCCTCAGGTACAGGCCGGACATGAATAAGCCACTTGCAGACCCGGCCGCTTTACTCCATGAGCTGATTTCATGCACATGAAGGTGAGGCTCAATGCCTGCTCAGGCTTTGCCCTGTCAGGCATTGCCTGAATCAGGTTCAGCCTGTGCACGGCCGGTTCACGGCTACTGACTGCATGCACAGACGACAGTCGGCTGCATGAGCATGAACTCAGGACTGAGCTCATCCAGAAAGACGAGTCCATCCTGCAGCTAAGGTCTGCTGACGTCTGTCTGCGGCCTGCGGCCTGCAGTCTGCAAGGGCTGCGCAACAGTGCACATAAACTGCTGCGGTCATACCGGTGCCGGTGCTGCCGATCTGACTGGTCTGATGTGGCATCAGGAGTTGCTGCATCAGCCAAAGTCATTCCTACAGCACAAAGTCCATTTCAATGATTTCCTGCCGGTACACTGCAGAGAGCAGATAATGACAGCATACCTGGCCCGGAGCCCTTACTCATAAGACCTGGCGGTCACATGAGTAAAGGCTCTCAGCCCCGTCTGCCCTCTGAAAGAATCAAAAGGTCTGGGACGTCAGGCCGGTATGCCTTTCCCGTCAGTAACCCATCTGCCCGTAAAGACAGATCTGACGCTGCATCAGAGCTGTCTCTGTAGCCGGGCAAACAGCCCGCTGCATCTGTGAACTTACGAGACAGATGTAAGTTTCATGCTGTGAACCTGCGACCGGCACAAGCCGATCGGCTCGGCCTGAGGCCACTGCCCCCGCCAGACGCCGTACGCCAGACGCCGTTACGGCGCCCGCACCGACACTGATGACCAGCCAGGCTGCAGGACAGCCACCGGTACAGGCAGAAGCACAGGGACAGGCCCTGGTTCATTCTCGTCCGAATCCCGCAGCTGAACTGCAGGCAAACCACCGCTGTCGGCACACAGCTGCGTCAGCACACCAGTACTTCAGGCACAGCTGTGGATGCAGCAGGTCCGGCTCAGGACGGGTTGAAGCCACGGCAGTGCAGTACTGTGCTGACCTTCCCTCACCGGTCGGCAGGCTCAGCACAGGGCGGTCCAGCAAAGGATCGGTCCTGTGTTCATGAGCATGCTGTGGACACAGTTCGGGACGCAGCAGGTCCAGTTCAGCTCGCACCGGCGCCCGCCCCGGTTTAAAACCGGAGCTCTCAGTGGCTCACAGCCGTTTCCTTACCGCCTCTCAGGGCCGTTTGAGGCTGGGAAGCACGGTTCAGGGCTGAGTCTGTGCTCATGAGCGCGCTATGGATACAGTTCTGGACGTTGCGTACAGTGCACGGCAGGCACAGTAACGGACGTATTCATCTCAGGCATCATGACCTGATCTGACTTTACAGCGATTGAAACTTATTGAATTAACAACAGGAAAGACAGGATCATTGAACCATCCACAGCACAGAGAAAATTGGCTGCGGACGAGCTGATCGTATCTATATCTATCTAAAACTTCTGAAAACTGCTTTCTTCTAAATTTCTAAACTAAATTTCTTACAATCAGTTCTGCAGATGTATACAATCTCCCCCGTCCCCAATGTAAGGGGCATGACGGAGTCAAATTTTTCTACTTCAGAACAAATGATGGAAAAAATTTATTTGCACTGCAGATGCCTGACCTGAGGTCATGGACATGTCTGCAGCTCCGCACCGGGTCTGCTCAGTAAACCTTGCAGCCAGTGCCGGGTTCCCCGCCAGCAGCCAGATGAATCACCAGGGATCCCTGGCCGTCGTGGAAGTACGGGAAACTTCCGAGTAAGATTGATGTAAGTTAATGAAGAAAGCCTGTAAACAGGGCATTCAGCCGTCCCTCACATTGAGAAATTTAGATGCGGCATGTGGACAAAAGTACCATGTCCCGTCATCAAACTATCCTCCAGAGCAGTAACCAGGTCTTCTCAAACCCGTTTGCTGAAATGAAAGATACTCCTTTGTTCTAAGACAGAACATTTACAGACCGGCCATGTTCGCACAGGACTCTTCTTCCACAGAAGCTCCTGCAGCGAGCTGAGGCTGATGGTCTGAAACCGCTGAGCTGCCCATGCTTACTCAGTCAAAAGCAGCCTTTAGATAGATACTGATCAGGGGACCAGTACGGTATGGGTAACCCTTTCAATGATTGAAATCTGCAGCAGATTTTCTCTGGAAGACAGAGCAGATACCGGGCAGAGCCTCTGGGCATCTGAATCAAAGATGAGGAGGTTTGAAAGGTTTTGAACAAAACCTTCAGTCTGGAGAGGTGCTCAATGAGACCGGTTGCGGTTCATCGGGCAATTGCTGATTTGCGGCAGTATCCTGAGACATTCACCGGGCTTCAAAAGCTCAGCTGCTGTCACCGATACTGACAATGACAGAGTACACAGAAGCTCAGTCACGCTCAGCAAACTGAAAGCAGACACACAGTTGCGATGCAGCTGTGCTGACCGGCCGGTCAAAGACCTGCTGTCGAATCTGCCCCGGTTGCAGCCCTGTTCTCTGCCGTTGTTCCTGTACCCATGTCAGGCGTCAGAGCTTCAGGCGTACTGCCGGTTAACAGTGCATCTATTTTTACCATAAGGTCATACGAAAAATCAAACCGTAAAAACAAAAAACCCAAAACATTGCCGCATTTCCTGACATAAATCAGCCCTCATACCATACGACAACCGCCTTATTTATCACGATCACCCCGCCCCAGGGCTGCCAGCATGCACCATGGCAGCCAGCGCTCCCCAGCGGCTCCCGGCTGACTGTTCGGCTGGCGGCCCCCTGGCAACAAGCGCTCCCCAGCGGCCCCCGTTGACTGTTCGGCAGGCTGCCCCCTGGCTGCCAGCGCTCCCCAGCGGCCCCCGTTGACTGTTCGGCAGGCTGCCCCCTGGCTGCCAGCGCTCCCCAGCGGCCCCCGCTGACTGTTCTGCAGGCTGCCCCCTGGCAACAAGCGCTCCCCCAGCGGCCCCAGCTGACTGTCCGGCAGGCTGCCCCTGGCAACAAGCGCTCCCCAGCGGCCCCCGCTGACTGTTCGGCAGGCTGCCCCCTGGCAACAAGCGCTCCCCAGCGGCCCCCGCTGACTGTTCTGCTGGCTGTCAACCTCGCAGCCTGCCATTCCTCAGCAGTCCCTGCTGACTAACCAGAAGACAGTCGACCAGGCTGCTGCTGCATTGGCTTACGTTAGCCTGAATCTGAACACTCTCAGCCGCGTGCACCTGATTACAGCTGGCTGCTGAACATGGCTCGTGGCTGTATGCTTGTAGGGAATGGCACTGTCTGAGGACGATGCGCAGCCCGCATGTTATTGCAAGGCTTTGTCAGGGCGCCTCAGGCTATGATGCGGTCAATGCCCCTGTAGCTGTGACAACTGCGTTATGAACAGGAGCGCATGGTAAAGGTCACTGGATCCATGGCTGATGCAATCATGTATGACTCTGACTTGCCTCGCAGACACAGAGGCATGACCTTTCACAGAAGGCTCATGTTCATCTGGATCCGGGCATACTTTTCAGCTCGTTACAAATCAATGCCCTCTATCCCCACAAAGGCCAGCCCCGTTTATGGAGCTGGCCTTTTTCGTCATCATCAACGGCTGAGGTCAGATCTGCTGCTGGTTCCTCATCTGCGCTGCTGTGCAGAGCCACTGCTGCCCGCTGCACATAAATAACGTCATGGATCACATTCAGTCGGACTTTCTGTGGAGGGCCGCTGCAGTGACTGTTAATATCAACAGGTACCACTGTATGGCCCTGCATCCCTGCAGGTCTGCAAACTTGCAGACCATGCCTGCTCTGCAGAACAGGGCGGCCCTTCCTGCCATGGCGGTCCGGCATACCTGGCAGTCAATGAGTGACATTCAGGCAGTGCTGACAAGGTATTCCAGTTCATATCATGGCTTCCTTTGCATCCTGAGCGAGGACATGTAACTGTACAGCGCTTATGGAGGCGACGGCCTGCACGTTGCGTACGGGCCGCAATTTTAAGTCCGGGCCGGTGCAGCACATTACAGTGCAGCCACAGGGCTGCAGGAGCAAGAAATGAAAACTCACGACCAGACCACGGCCCCGTCAGCCCCAGCAGGCCACACCGTTAAAGCCGGAGCTGACTGTGCCGCCCCGTCAGGCGCAGCAGCCGACACTGGATCCTGCGCCACCGGTGCTGCAGGCACTGCACCGGCCCCGGAGGCTGCAGCTGCTGCAGCGGAGGCCATGACGGCAGCCGGGGCGGTGGTGCTGCCCGAAAAGGGCGTGGCCAGGATTAAGGCCATTAATGAGCTTGGTCAGGATGAGAGCAATGCGCCCCTGCTCTTTGACCTCGTCAAAAACGAAAAAGGCAAGTACAAAACAGCCGCCCAGCAGGCTCTGGCCATCTTCGAGTACGAGCCGGCCGCGCCCATGTGGGCCCGCATGGTCAAAGGCAAGCTCATGGGTTCATCTGTATTGCTCAAGGCCTGCTCTGACACTGTTTCTGAGGCTGCCGGTCCTGAAATTTTCAAGAGACTGAGCGCCATGCTGGACATTGCTGAAGACAGAGTGCTGACCCGCGACGAGCAGGAGCAGTTCAATCTGTGCATCAACCTGATGCTGGGCAAGGCATCCCCGGCCATGCTTGAGGTATACCGCTACATGGCCGGACGGCTTGAGAGTTTTGCCAGCCTCAGACATGCGCCGCTTTATGATGGCGACAGCTGCAATACCTGGCATATAGGCGACCACATGGGCATTTATCATGTGGGTCCTGAAGAGCTGCAGAAAATTCCTGCTGTTACTCTCAGCGCCTCGCTCATTTACAGCTCCGATCCCCGACTTCACGAACTGGCAGCACAGCTTTATGCAGATCATGGCGGTGTCTGGCTGATTTCAGCCCTGATAAGCGACATCATCAACCGGCCTGGTGACGAGGTCTACAGCCGCTGGTCTCCCCTGCTCAAAACAGATGACCGCGCTCTGGTATGCAATGCCCTGGCGCTGCTGGACTTCTGCCAGTATCCCCGCAACTGGAAATATGAGCGCTGCAGCCCTGACGGCATGAGAGCACTGGTTTTCTGGGGCATGTCACGCTATGGGGTTTACGATTACAGCTTTGTCTTTGACCGCCCGGTCAATCTAGATGAGCGCTGGATTTACGATCTGGCCGTCAACCCGGAAGAGAATAAACCGGCCGTTACCTGGCAGAGCTATAACCGCAGCGGCGTACTCATGGAGAGCTACGATGAGATGCTGATAAGCCTGCTGCCCCTGTACCTTGAAAATGAGGAGCTCAAGGCACAGCTGCGCCACTACTTCTCGGTAAGAGCCTCTCTTATCAGGGTGGAAAAGAGCATCACCGTATACAAAGATGCCGCAAAACGCTTCGGCACAGAAAAGCTGTCCTGAGGCTGTTAAACAGGCCGGATAACAGGCAGGCATATGCATGTTCTGACCTCACTGCCGGCCGCATTCAAACATCGTCAATACAGCAGTCATGCAGCCATGAACTGTCAGCTATCACTTAAGCCATGGCGGTAAGCTCATGGCAAAGGCACAGTGCACTAAGGAGATTAAATGACAACAACCTGCTTGCCTTCATGGCTGAACGGCCTGCAGCTTAACCGTGAGCCCTCAGGTGAAATATCACTGGCAGGTCCTGCAGGAACCTCTCTGTTTGAAATCTGGTATTGCGGCGAACTTTGTAAGGTCAAAGGTGAGCCTCAGCTGTACATAGTGGCAGATGACATTCATCCCCTGCTCATTGAAGCGCGCAGTATCGACGGATCAGAGCGCCATGTCATTTTTGACGGCCTGCGCCACGGATATAACGCCATGTTCTGCGACAGCTTTGACCCTGAGGCCGCTGCCCATCGACCAATGGTTCGCTATGACCACCCTGCAGCCTCGCTGGTGCTTGAGACTGGTCATGGTATTGACTATGAGGATGAAAAAGAAGACTACGAAATTGACGACAACGGCATGGTAACCATCAACTGCGGCGACCGCATTTCATGGGATCAGGTCAAAACAGATGGCATCGACTGGCTGGCCATATATATGGTCGACAGTAGCGGCAAACGCTGTCAGATTGTCAGTCTGGAGCTGGCCTGACGCACTGACTGATATTTGCCATCCTCCTTGATATGGCGGCCATGTGCTTACTGATGCCGTACTGTCATGACAGGATTGACAGAAACCATGCAGGCCTTTAATGACAGGCTCTGACAGTCGCTCTGCTGGCCTTTAATGAAGGCTCGCCAGTCAGGGCTGTAAAGCAGGCAGCGGGCTCAGCTAACGCCCCTGTGGCGGCCGTGTAGAGCCCACACCCTGCAGGCCTGGTGAAGCAGGATTAAATGGACAGGAGTTGAGATGGATAAGACTGAGCTGATGGAGCAGTGCGAGCGCTGGCATAATGAGATCCAGCACGGGCGTATTATCACTGCTCTTGAGGGGCTGGGAGCGGACTGCCGCGATGCCCATGTCGACAGCATTCTGGCGCGTGCGTATAACAACAGCTCTCAGTATGGCAAGGCTGTGGAGCTGCTCAAAAAGCATGAGCAGACCATGAGCTCTGACCACTTGTGGAACTACCGTCTGGGCTATGCTCTGTATTATCTGGGGCGCTATGAAGAGGCTCTTGACTGTTTTAACCGGGCCCTTGAGGCCTGCCCTGGCGATAAGGATACCCTGCTCTTCATCCAGTTTTGCCAAAGCAGCCTTGAGCATGCTCATGACGCTGCTGATGCTGCTGACTATGATGCTGATGCTGCCGGGGAGGATGGCGATGATGAGTTTGAGGACGTTGAGGGCCTCAGGGCTCTGAGCCGTCCGGCCATAAGGCTGCACTTTTGCGGCAATGCCCCTGAGGGCACAGGCGCAAGCCGCTTTGGTGGCAGGCCTGATGTGCCGCCAGACTTTGTCTGGCCTGAGTATGATGGAACAGACTACAGGGATAAAAAAGCCGTACGCCCGCTGTCCTTTCTGGCTCAGTTCAACTGTGCCGACCTTGCGCCCTATGACAGTGAGCATCTGCTGCCCGATCACGGTGTGCTCTCTTTCTTCTATGAAGTCCTGAGCATGACCTGGGGCTTTTCCCCTGAGGATATGGGCAGTGCCCGGGTATACTGGTTTGAGGACGCCAGTGTCCTGCGCCCGGCTGACTTTCCTGAAAACATGGACAAAGACTGCAGATTTCCCCAGATCGGAGTGCAGTTTGAGCCCCTGAATACCTGTCCTGACAGGGTCGATTATGTGGCTGTCACCAATGCTGCCCGCAACCATGAAATCAGCAGTTTTCAGCCCATGAGCGCGCACGAGCGCTGCAAGGTATTTTCCAAGAGCTTTACCAGGGCCAGAGATAAGATTATGGGCCTTAACAGTGAGAACTTCGAGCCTCACTCATGGCTGCTGGGCTGGCCTGAGGTTATTCAGAACAGCATGTTTTATAAGTGCGAACTGGTAACGGCAGGCTATGAAACCGGTCGCGCCCCTGAGCTCATTCCCTCAGAAACGAGGAAAGCAGCTGAGCTCACTGCCCATGAAAAATGGACCCTGCTCATGCAGATGGACACGATTGAGGCCGATGATTTTGAGCTGATGTGGGGCGATTGCGGCCATATCTACATCTTTATCCCGCGTGAGGACCTGGCCGCCCGCAACTTCGACAACTGCTGGCTCATCCTGCAGTGCTACTGACCTGCAAACAAAGCAGTGCAGTCCCGTCAAACCCATGGCCCCGCTGCCCCCATGATATGCGGCTCTGTGGCCCGCTGCTGCAGCACTGAATTACGGCCCTGTGGCACGCTGCTGCAGCACTGAATTACGGCTCTGTGGCCCGCTGCTGGAGCACTTAACTTCAGGCCACAGCCACTGCTGCAGTACTGTCTTGCGGACCTGTAGACCTGGTTGCTCCCCAGGCGCCTGCCTGCAACTGCAGTTAGCTGCAGCTCGTAGCAGGACCAGCGGCAAAAGCGACTATCTTGCCCGAGGCCAGCATGGCAGGCGACAGCGAAGCATGGCAGCTGCACTGCCGTGCAGCCCCTGTCAGCTGTTGTCCTTGATTTTCTGCTCGAGCTCTTCAAAGCTGTCGCATTGAATCATCTTGACCTGGCGGTCATCATCAGGACTGCAGACCAGGAAAAAGTGAGTGCCCTTTGCTGACTCGTCTACCCCGTCCCAGCCATAGGAAAGGATATAGCGTCCCTCAAGCATGCGTCCTGTGTCCTTTACAGTGCGGCCATGGCCTGCTGTCTTGTTGAATCTTTCGACAAAGTGTTCAGGAGAAAATTCAGCCATATTGTTTTTACCTGCTATTTGTTCTGTATACCCTGTAAGCTGACAATGAGCGCCGCTGCCCGAGGTTAACCCCCTCAACAGCATGAAACGGGCAATCAGCAAAGGCAATTGTCACTGAGCTCAGTTATCCTGGCACAGAGCACAGCTCATCACGGTAAGTCCATCAGGTCCAGCTACCTGAAAGGCCCGATGACACATGGAGCTCTGCTGTATGAATATCCAGAGGACACATGGAGCTCTGCCGCATGAATATCCAGAGGGCACATGGGGCTCTATTTTATGATTGCGGTAAGCACTTTTGGGATGAGTCCCTTGCCTGTCAGCTCTGAGAGCTATTTGTTTTCGGTGCATAACAATACCACCAAAATGGACTCAGGTGAGCTTTTCTTACCTGAGCTGCCCTGCCATGACATACTGTCAATGGCAGCTGGCACCTTCTGCTGCCGGCAGCTGCCACTGGCGTCCGGCACCGGCAGCTGTCACTTGAGAATGACACTGACGGATGGTCCCACCGTCACCCATGACTGTCAGCCATATCGGCATTCGTTATTTGCCGGTCTGTGCATTTTCATGAGGATAGAGGAGAAGTCTATGAAGAAGTTTAACCCTGCTTATGTTCTGCTCAAGGACATGTACGAAGATGATTACTACCCTGCTTTTCTGGTAGACAAGGTGCGTGATGAGCTCATATCAGTCATTGAGCTGCTTGAAAGCGGTGAGACTGACATTGAGCGCATTCAGGACAGCCTTGACCGCGCAGTAGAGGGTATCAACGATCTTCAGGATGAGTTTGATGCCCATGACAGCGAGATTGAGACTGTTGCCCGTGAGAGCATTGGCGAAAGCGTAACCTACATTCTCAGCTGGTTTGGTATTGGTATCGACATTGAGGAAGCCATTCGTGCGCGCGACTGGTAAGAGCAACAGCAGCTGTAAAGCAGGTACGGTAAAGGAGTCCGGCTCCGGCTCAGGTTCAGGCACAGGCTCCGGATCGGCCCGCCCGGGCAGCACTGCTGCCGGGCAGGCCCCACGCTGGCCTGCACGGGCAACTAAAGCTGCATGGCAGGACGGTCAGCTTACTCTTGACGATACCAAAGTGCTGCCCATGGCTGCCGACGACCATGAAGCCTTTGAGCGCCTGTGTGCCTTTCGTCTGCTGGGACTGCAGATTACCGGCCTGCCACTTGATGCCTCTGCACTGAAAGCTGTCAGCTCGATAAAAAGCCTGGTCAACCTGAGCCTTGATAACTGCAGTCTTGATGACAGCTGCTTTGAGCCGCTGGGCCACATGCAGGCCCTGCGTTATCTAAGTCTTGAAAATAATGGTTCCCTGACCGGACGTGGGGTTGCAAAGCTTGATGCCCTGCCCCTGGAGCTTCTTTCACTCAGTTACACCTCTCTTGATGACCTGGGCCTCAAAGCCGCTGCCGGCCTGCAGAAGCTGAGCATGCTTCATCTGAGCCACACAGCTGTGACCTTTGACGGTCTCATGGCCACAGCTGATAACAGCCGTCTGAAGATTGTGGCCGGTGAGCAGTTCAGCGACAGCCAGATGGATGAGTTTGAACGCGTTCAGCTGCGCCGCTCCATCGATCCGCTCGACAGCAGTCATCCTGATGTGGTGTCCTGCCGTGAGGTTCTGTGGGACTTCTTTGCTGCAGTCAACGACTGGGAAAAGAAAATGGAATCAGAGGATCTCGATGACACCACAGGCATGGCTGCCCTTCTGGACATCTGGGATAACTTTGTCTGTGAAAAGCCCCGCAGCGGCTACCGCCCTGAGGCTCTGTCATGGTCGCCACATGGGACCTATTCAGACCATATCTATCTTGATGCCGGCAAGGTAAGCCGCAACAAAATTCACATCTACACCCGTGAACTCAATAATGGCTTTAAACGCCGCTTCCTGCTTAAAAGAACACCTGATGGCTGGAAAATTGAACGTGCAGACATGCTGCTCAACGGCTGGCAGCGCTATGGCCTGTAATGACAACAGCAGCCATACAGGCCGTCTCTGGCATTGCTGTCCATCCATGGCTCAGCCCGGGTACTGAATGTCATGTGATCGTATTTTGCTGTTGATGCAGGCAGGTCGTATTACTTTGTTGTGCAGTCAATGCAGGCTGGTCATGTGACCGTGTTGTGCTTATGATGCGACCGTGTTGTGCTGCTGATGCTGGCTGGTCATGTGACCGTGTTGTGGTGTCAATGCAGGATGGTCATGCGGCATAAGCACCGGTCTTAAAGGAGTTTATATGGATATTCTCAGGCAGTGCCAGAAATGGCACGAAGAAAACAAGTTCAGGAAAATTGTTGATGCCATTGAGGCTCTTGATGATGATCATCGCAGTGCTGAGCTGGACCTGGAGCTGGCGCGTGCTCTGAATAATCTTGCCTCCTTTGAAGATGAGCCTGAGCTGTACCGCAAGGCTGTGGAGGCTCTGGAGCGCTGTCAGGATGAGCTTGAGAACACTCATCTGTGGCAGTTCAGAATGGGGTATGCGCGGTACTATATGGACCAGGATGGCTGGGCCCTTGATCACTTCCGCAAAGCCCTTGAACTGCTGGGACCTGATGATCCTGAGAAGTGGGGTGAGGATACCCGCTATTTCATTACTCAGTGTGAACACCGTACCGCCCTGCCGGCATTCAACCAGTGCTTTGCCGAGCGTGTACGCCTTGCCTGGGATGAGTTTGTTCAGGTAGAAGAGCGTATCCGCAAGCACATTGACGGTCGCAATGATGATACTCAAGAGGCCAATATGGAGATGCTCAGGCTGTGCAGCGGAGCGCTTAACAGGGCCTTTACTTCAATATCCTACGAACTGGGCAAATCAGGTGAGCTCTATGAGCTCATAGTCACTCCTGAGGGCGATCGCGTACGCCTTTTTGAGATCGAATACTTCATGCGCCATGCTCCTGAGCAGCTGCGTGAACACTGGAAACTTACCATCGGCCGTCAGGCAGCGGCCAATATCTGCATAGTAAGTGAGGGCTGCAGGATCTCGGCTGAAGATGTCACTGTCTGGGTGAGCGCTGCAGAGAGCGGCAGCTTTGCCCTCAAATGCTGCTGTGAAAAGCTCGAGCCTGCCTTTGAGCAGCAGTCTGAATCATTTGTCTGGTGGCTGCTTACCAACCTTACTGACCAGACTCTGGGCGAGCTGGTTCACATGCGCTATATCGAGTCCTTTGATTTGATGCGCAGCCCTGCAGATGCCGGTGATGATGCCGGAGAACAGCTTACTCTGGACAGGCTGCCTCAATGGCTTGCCGATCATGACTGCAAGCTTGATCTGTCAGCCCGGGAGTGCCTTGATCTGTACACAGGCTACAGCATGAAGCCCAATGAAGACCCCAACGCTGACTGGCGTCTTGATATCATTGCCGGCAGCACCTGCTGTGTCCCCCTGGTACAGGAATATCTGTCTGCAGACAACGATGTGGTAAATGCCCTGCACTCCGATGGTGTGGCTGCTGGTTTTTTCATATGGCCGCTTGATAAGCTCAAAGACGGGGGCAGCGAGAAGATCTTTGCTTTCAGAGACGAGCTTGAAGCTGCCCTGAGCACTGATGAAGGCCGTGAAGCCGTAACTGTTACCGGCGGCGGCACCGGATGTTTCTGCGGCTATCTGGACTTTATTGCCTGGGATCCGGGCAAGACCCTGCAGCTTGCAGGCGAGTTTTTTGACTCCAGCTCAGTTGACTGGGCTTATTTCCATTCCTTCAGAAGAGATGCGGCTACAGTGCCGCTCAAGCATGGCAATGATAACGGCCGTCTGACCTCATCGGTAATCAATCCTCAAATCGAGGATGGTCTTGAGTATATTGCCTGGTCTGAAGAGCAGGCCGATGCCTTCTATGAACAGCTCGAGCAGTGGAACAAAGATGACAAATTCTCACGATGCATAGCTGTGCTCAATACTGTGCCTGAGAGTCACCATGATCTGCGCTTTGCCATTGCCATGGCCCGCGCCCTTGAAAACTATGCCATCATAGGCGATGACAACGATGGCACTGCGCGCTATAAGGGCGACATAGCCCTCAACAGGGCCATTGTAGTTCTCAAGGCTGTTCAGGAAGACGGAAAGGACGATGTCAAATGGAACATGCGCATGGCCTATGGCTATCAGTACCTTTATGGCAATGAGGAGCAGGCTATTGAGTATGCCCGCCGCTGGGCTGAGCTTGATCCTGACGATGAGCAGGCTCCTGATGTTATCGAAGAGTGCCTTGAGGAAATAGAAAAACGCAGGCGCATCGAGGCAGGTATAGACAGCAACCCGGGCAGCATTCTTGACTGACCTTCCTGACCAGCTGCAGCCGTCGGCTGCAGCTGCCCCGGCCAAGGGCGGTCCAGTCTGGGCTGGCCCGGACAGGGCAGCCTCAGCCAGGGATGGCCTGGACTGGTCGGGCTGACCATGGCCGGTGGCGCATGGCCCCCATGCCATCCGTGGCATTAGCTCAGGGAATGACCATATGGAGATAAAAAATGGGTCTTGATATTTATGCCGGTACTTTAACCCGCTACTACTGCGGCAACTGGAAGAACATGGTTCAGCAGTGGGCAGAGGCCTGTGGACATGAGTATCATGTCATCAGGCCTGATTATGACCAGGGAGACGATGAGGAACTTGATGAGGCTGAGGTTCAGGCCGCTGTTGAGCAGTGGCGCAACCTGCTCATTGAGTCGGTCATGCCTCCGGGCTCAGGTGCTGATGAGCAGTGGCCTGAGAACAATACCGCTCCGTACTTTACCCATAAGCCAGACTGGGATGCCTTTGGCGCCCTGCTGGTAACTGCAGCCTGTGCCCGCTATGGCGAGCCCATACCTCAAAGCGTGGAAAAGAACCACGATTTCATGGAGCATCCGCTGGTATTAAAGGCCGCTGAAGACACTGAAAAGGTCTGGTCACTGTTTCGTGGAGCCACCATGTGGGTGCCGCTGTCACGACCTCTGCTGTTTAACGGCACCCTGGTCAATGGCAGCGAATGCACCATCAGTACTCTGGCTGCGCTGCGCCTTGAACTGGAGAAACTGAACTCTCTGGTATGGCAGGCTGACGAGGCCACTGTTGCAGGCTGGAAAGACACCGAGGGCTATCCAGCTGACCTTGAGCAGGCTGAGGACGGCTCTGTTGATCCGCAGAAGATTCAGAAGCACGACAGCTACGACACCCAGTCTCTGGCCCGCTACGCTTTTGCCATTTTGTGGGAGGCCCTGCTCTTTGCTGAAAAGAACAGGTCGGCCATCATTATGGACTTCTGATATCACCAAGCCGCGCCCCAGCCACAGGCCAGGCCCGTCTATCCGGACGCGCCTGCCGGCCCTGTGGCCGGTGCAGCGGCACTGCAGCAGCGGCAGAGACACTGCAGCAACGGCGACGGCGTCCTTGCGCCAGGCATTAAGGAAAGATCATGAGCTCTGTTATGAACAGCATTCCGGCTCCCCCATGGATGGTATGTCCTCACCTGTCACGCTTCTCGCTTGGGTGGCGTATGGGCTATGGTGAAGGAGTAATAGACATCTTCTGTCAGTGGCTGGACAAACTCAATAAACAGCAGCGGGCTGAAGTACAGGAACTCTTTCCTGAACCATTCACCTGGCAGGGCTGGTGGAATGAGGAAGAAGACGACGGCGATGATGACAGCTTCAACATCATGGAGCATGGTGATTTGCTGGTCTTTGTCAGGCAGCCTGACGGTCAGCCCTGCTACAGCCGCCAGTGGCTTATGGATCAGCAGGCCGGCATGTGCCGTTCAGCTGTAATGTTCTGGGGACACCAGCCACAGGCTGATGGCAGGCTCAGCCACAGCTGCATGAGCCAGTGGTGGAAAGAAGACTTTAAGCGCGAGCATGAGAGCTTTAGCTGTGCCGAGCAGTTCATGATGGCCTCCAAGGCAAGCCTGTTCAGTGACAGCGAATGTAAAAAGAAGATCATGAGCAGCTCCGACCCGCGCCATATCAAGCAGCTGGGCCGCACGATCAGTCCTTTTGATGAGTCCGTCTGGGATCGCTTCAAATACGCTATTGTCGTTGAGGGCAACTGGTACAAATTCTCCTGCTCCCAGAGGCTCAGAGATTATCTGATCGGAACGGGCTCAAGAGTTCTGGTTGAGGCCAGCCCGGCAGACAGAATCTGGGGCACAGGCCTTGCCCGGGATCATGAGCATGCCTGCAATCCTGAGCTCTGGCAAGGCGAGAATTTGCTGGGCTTTGCGCTTATGGAGGTACGCGACGAGCTGCGCCGCGTCTATGCCAATGCCCACCGCTGCTCCATGGATCCTTACCGCATACTTGAAGAATGATCACACAGGCCGCATATGCTACCAGCATCCGGCACCTGCATCAGGTTCCGGCCGCCCAGATAATCGGCCGGCGCACCCGGCCCACGGCTCCAGCCTCGCCCGGACGGCATCGTAAACTGCTGGCACGGCACCGTAAACGGCTGGGACGGCTCCGTAAACTGCTGGGACGGCTCCGGCCCCGGCTGCCTTCGTAAAAAGCTGGCGCACCCATCCCCGGCATCCTTCGTAAGCAGCTGGCGATCCACCTGCATCACCAGCCTGCTGCTGGGTGCAAGGCCAGGTATTACAAGAGTAACTTTGACAGGAAATTAAGCTGTGATGGAATATCTGCAGGTGTTCTGGGCCGATGCACCGCAAGGAGAGCCCGCTGTTATCTTTTACGAAGTCGATACGGCCGATGACAGGCTGGGACGGCGCTCCATTGATGTCTTTGCTGATGGCCGCATGGTCCGTTATGAAGATATGTACGACGGGGCCATTGAAATCACTCCCCTGCCCACAGCTGCAGAGCTCAACAGCAATATCTGGGGCGAGGAGTTTCACGCCCGGGAAATCACAGCCGCTCAATTTGAAAGTGTCTGGTATGCGCAGCGCTATGAGGGGCCGTTTCAGGCTCAGTGAGCTGCGAACATCACCTGCAGCTCCGGCCCCGGCCGATTGCAGGCCGCTGCTGTTGCAGCTGCCAGCCCCTGCTGACGGCTTCACTCTGCTAATTTATCTGATGCGCCCGTAACGCAGGCGCATGGAGGTTCTCATGGGAAATGGATTCAGTCCTCTGATAATTCTGGGACTGGTTGCGCTGATTTTTGGCGGCGCAGCCTTTATCCGCAGTGTGGCTGAACGTCCCTGGTACCACCTGATGGTCTTTTTTGCCTGCACCCTGGGACTGCTGCTGTGGATTGCATGGCGCTGGTGGCGCATGTAATACCGGCCGTCTTGGCCACCACGCCCCCCCCTCTCTGCAGCCAGGCCATTCTCCCATGAGCCCGTCCGGCCTGCCGGCCTCATGACGTGGCATCAGGCCACTTCCGGGCGCTTATGCAGGCATGCGCCTTCGCTCATGGGAAGGCATGCCCTTACGGACATGGTCGGGCATGAGCGCAGGTCGGGCCGTCCCCGCTCCGGCCTTACATGGCCGGGGCGGGGTGTGGACGGCATGGGCGTGCAGTATCAGTGAAAGTTAAGGAGTGTGCATGTACAAGATTGCATATCTGGGTAATTTCGACAGTGTTCCCGAGCCGGTGCGCGCGGTGCTGGACGAAGATAAGGACAGTCTGCTCTCTCAGCTTGCTCAGGGACTCGATCTCAACAGCAAAGTGGAGATCAGCCGCTATATCACCCTCATGCCTCTTGAGGCTGCAGTCTTCTGCAACCTGCCGGACATGATTACTTTCCTGATTGAGCATGGAGCCCGCCGCGACCTTGCAGTTGAAAACCCGCTTGTCATAACGGCCGTGCGCTGCTGCGGCAGTGAGGTCCTGTCCATGTTTATCGACCAGGCGGCCGATCTGAACGTAAAACACAAACGCAGGATATTTCTTGAGGTCTTCTGGGGTGGCCATACCGAGCATCTCAAAACTCTTGAAAATGCCGGTATCACCGCTGCCCTGTATGGAGGAGATGCGCTGCGCCGCGCTGCTTCTAAGGGCGACAGAGACACGGTCAGGCTGCTTCTTGATATGGGAGCTGACATCAACTGGCATGAGCCGGACATGGTCTTTCCCTATGCCTCAACTCCGCTCATTGAAGCGGCCCGTAAAGGTGATATGGAAACGGCAAAACTGCTGGTTGAACGCGGCGCTGATGTCACCATATGCGATCGCGACGGTGACCGCCCTTATTCGGCAGCACTGAGCAGCAAAAATCAGGATCTTGCTGCCTGGCTTAAAACCCTGGAGCCTGAACAGTGGCATAACGAACAGGAAAAACTCAGGATGCTGCGCGGATACAAGGCACCTGCAGCCATGATTGAGCAGCTGACCCAGGGGCCATGGCTCATTGAGTTTCCTGATGCTCCGCTGGTGCGCTTTGTCCGTCTGCATCAGCTCATGGATATCATGGAGTTTTCCCGGGGCCGCAGAAAATACCTTTCCCTGCTGGCTGAAATTGACAACTACAGCGACTGGAAGCTGCTGTGGAGCCGCACTGACCGCAGTCTCTGGGCTTTTGACATCGAGCATGAAGAGCTCAAAAAGCTGGGCTCATGGTCAGACTTTACAGAAAATCCAGGACTTATGCTTAACAAAATGATCGATGAGCATGTGGAGTACTGATATGGATATTTCCCTTAAAGACCGCGAGTTTATCAGCTCGGTAAGCATCACTGACATACCATGGCGCCGCCTTGTATGCTCTTCGGGCCGTGCCGGTAACTTTCCTCAGTGGCTCAATGATCTCAGTGAGCTTAAAAGCCGCAGTAACATCAACTTTGCTCTGTCCAGCCTGAGCCAGGATATGGAGCATCAGTCCACCTTATGGCACTGCACTCCATTTGCCCTCATCTTTGCCGTGCGCGCTCTGGACAATGCTCTGCAGCAGCTTGAGCAAAACGAGCTTGCAGACTTTCTTGCAGGCGAGCTGATTGACTGGTTTGCATGGCTTAACCGGGGCATAAATGAAATTGAGGCATACGAACACGCCGCCCCGCTTGAGCATTTTGCCGACCTGCTCGATGAGCGCTACCTGCTGCCTGATGTAAACAGCCATGATAACGCTGATGACGACGAAAACGATGTTGCTGATGAGAACGGGGATGAGGATGAGGAGAGCGATGATGAGGATGATGACTGGGAGGAGGACGAAGATGACGCGGATGACTACTTTGAAGAAGATTTGGACTACCCTGACAATGTCTTCTACTCGTTCTACTACTACAGCAAAGTAGCCATAGAATCATCCCGCGAAGTCATAATCAGGCACAATGCCGTCCTAAACGACAATTTGCGCTCCCTGGCTCAGGAGCTATTCCCTGACCTTATAGTAAACGAATTAAAGATTTGATTATTAATCGGACTAGTGGTCTGTAAACCAACTGCAGCTACATAGAGCTCTAAACCTGACGTTAGACGCTCTATAAAGCGAAAAGTAACTAAACAATGTGTCGTCAAGTTTGTCGAGCGTCTCGAAGTACCGATTATGTGTTACTTCGCGACGTGTTACTCGCCAGCAATTGCTCAACAGGGTTAAGGTCATGTGAGTAAGGGGCATTTTTATAATGTCCAGCTTTTCCCTGATGTCCTTATACTCCGGAAGCTGCTCATCAACAATTAGCCTGAATGCTTTTTTATGCCATGGGGGCGTTGTCAATCACGAGAACTGCTTTCTTACCCTAAGCAATATTAGCCTCGGCTATGAAGTCTCTCAAGGACTGAATAACCGTTTCAAAGTTAAACCATGACGGCCTTGTTACAATGAGCTCACCAGTCTCTGGAAATACATACCAGGACACAGCAACTGATCACCTGCCAGGAGCAGATAGCACTTGAAGTTTTGAGCCTTTTAAGGCCCATATCCTTGACACACTTGTTGTCTGATGGAAGTGCGCTTCATCCTGAAAAACGAGGACTTTATTCAAGTCATTATTTTTCTCCAGGATTTTTTTAAATGCTGCACGCTCCTCTTCGTTAGCCCTCCCCTTTGACGGAAAGGTCTGGTCTAATCAATGAAGGGTTTAGCTTGTGCTTGAGAATGTTCTGACACTGTCTGACTCCAAGAGATACGTTGAACTGTTGTTCAATGTAGACAGAAACAGACTTGCCATCCCATACTCTAAATCCATAATCTTCAGCAGATGAGCTCACTGCTTTATAAAGCATAGAAAGCTGCTCTTCAGTCAATCTGCTGTTTCTTCCAGGAGGAGATGTGGGTGTTAATGCGTCAAACCCTTTTTCATCAGCTGTTTTTATCCAGTTGTTGATTGTTCCGATACTTTCGCCACAGCACGCTGAAAGCTCTTTCTTTGAGATACCGCCTAATGCCAGACTGACGACAGTAGCCCTATATACTGTTTTCCTGTCGTTGCTTGACTGAACAAACTGAAGACCAGCCTCCTTTAGAACTGCTGGATCATTAACAAACTTACGAACTTTCATTCTGACCGCTCTAAAACTCTAGATAATGACACCTGGACATTATATTAAATCTGCAGTCTGAATATTGGTTTATTAATCAATAATTTGTTTCTTATATTATGAGTTCTGACCTCAGGAACACAGATCGGTGCGCCCCTTTCAGGCAATGCCATTTTCATACTGTACCAGACTCAGTCAGACCATAAACTCCAGGCATACCTTCTCCATGGTCTTATCCACGGCTGGTCCCCATGAGAGCCAGGAGCAATTAACAGTGCATGCAACATCATGGCAGTTGCATCCAGACGTCATGCTGCCCATCAGTAAGCAAGGATTCTCAAAGGAAGCTCAGCTTTTGTAAAGCGTCAAGGTCAGGCTGCCCGTCAGCAAAGCTGACAGCTCACAGGAGGTTCTGCTTTTGTAAAGCGCCATGGTCAGGCTGCCCGTCACCAGGTCCTGACGCTCAAAGGAAGTTCTGCTTTTGTAAAGCGTTAAGGTCATGCCGCTGTGTCAGATTGCAGCTGTAAACACAGTTTGCAGCTGCAGCAGCCAGCCATGCTGCAGGTTACAGCCAGAAGTCTTGCTGCATTGCTATGGACAGCAGGCAGCAGCCATGCTGCCCGGTGCAGGGCCTGCATGGCTGACCTGATGCGGCTAAATCCACAGGGGGCCCATGTCTTCAGGACGGATTGGCAGCTGCCACTGGTCCTCGTAGGTTACATGAACCAGATACAGGCCGGCAGCCTGGGCGGTTGGTCCGGCCAGCTCACGGTTGCGCGCATCAAAGACATACTGCAGCCACTGCCTGTCCTTTGAGCCGTCTCCCACCAGCAGCAGCGATCCTACAATATTGCGTACCATATGGTGAAGGAAAGCGTTTGCCTGAATATCAAAGATAATATAGCGGCCCCGGCGCATGACATTAATGAAATGAACATTGCGCATGGCATGAGGGTTTTCATCCTGGGCAGAGCGGAAGGAAGAAAAATCGTTTTCGCCAAGCAGAATCTGAGCCGCATCATGCATGGCCTGAACATCATATTCGCCACGGTATAGAGAAACACCGGCCCTCATAATGCCAGGACGGTAGTCAGTATTCTGCAGAATGTAGCGGTAGCGGCGGGCACGAGCTGAAAAGCGTGCATGGAAATCATCAGGGACCTGCTTTGCCCAGGTAATGGCGATATCGTCTGGCAAAATGGTATTGGTGCCTAAAATCCAGGCACGCTCAGAGCGCTCTTTAGTGGTATCAAAATGGATTACCTGACCGGTAGCATTAACACCGGCATCAGTACGGCCAGCGCATTTGATCTCCACAGGCTCGGCAGCTATCTGAGACAGGGCTTTCTCAAGTTCATTTTGAATGGCAGGAGCATGCCACTGGCGCTGAAAACCAGCATAATTCCAGCCTGAATACTCAACACCAAGAGCAAATCTCATAACCACCCTCCCCGAGCTGGTATAGCTAAATCCATTTTCTCACCAGGCAAACAGGCACCGTAAGCTAATCATACTGAGATGATACGGTGGCTGAGCCCATGTTTTCGCGCCATAGTCTAAAACAGCATGTGTTGTAAAACAACAGGGGCCGCAGCAAAGCTTCCTAAGGCTTTATCTGCGGCCCCTGCTGTATGCAGCCGGACAGTAGCGACCCGGATGTCATGCATGACTCACGGCGCTGTCAGCCAGTACATCAGTCATCACATGAGCTTACATCGCCATGGCTGTCATCTCTGGTCTGTGCTTCTGCTGCTGCTGTTTTTGAGTCAGCTGCTGCAGCACCTGCAGCAGCGTCGGCAACCTCAGTGGATGCTGCAGTGGCTGCAGCAGCTGTGGCGGATGCTGCAGCAGCAGCTGTGGCGGCGGCCGGGGCGCTCTGATGCTCGTTAAAGTAAATACCGCTGCCAGTACGCCTGCATCCCTCGATAAGACGGTTGCTCAGTCCGCCTTTGACTGTGGAGACCACATAAACTGGACGTCTTTTAACCTCTTCACTGACACGGCCCAGGTACTCACCCAGAACGCCAATGGAAATTAGCTGAATACTGCCAAGGAAAAGCACCACGCACATAAGGGAGGCATAGCCAGGTACGTTTACGCCCCTGATCATGGTACTTATCATTATGTAAATCATATAGACAAGTCCCAGGGCACCTACACATCCACCAATGTAGGACCAGACGCGCAGCGGCAGAGAGGAGAAGGACACAATGCCATCAAGGGCAAAGTTCCACAGCTTCCAGTAATTCCACTTGGTGGTGCCAGCGCTGCGTTCAGGGCGCACATAGTCTACATTGCGTGAGGTAAAGCCAGGCCAGGCATAAAGTCCCTTCATAAAGCGGTTGCTTTCATTAAGACTGCGTACAGTCTCAATAATGCGTGAGTCGATAAGACGGAAGTCGCCCACATTCTCAGGGATTTTTACTCTGCCTGAGAGCTTGTTAAATACATAGTAGAAGCCGCCTGATGATACACGCTTGGTGCCGGAGTCACTGGAGCGGTCAATACGACGACCATAGACGGTATCAACATTTTCCTCGCGCCAGATACGTATAAACTCAAGTACCAGCTCAGGAGGGTCCTGCAGATCCACATCAATAGGCACCAGAGCATCGGCGTCGCACAGGTCAATGGCGGCTGTCATGGCCGCCTCCTTGCCAAAGTTGCGTGACAGCTTAATCAGGGCAATGCGGCTGTTCTGCTCCATCAGACCCTCAATAATCTCAACTGAGCGGTCCCTGGAGCCGTCATCGACAAAGACAATCTCAATGTGGTCGATAACCGAAGCCAGTTTAAGCTCTACTGTTTCCACGAAAGAGGCAATGGTCTCCTCCTCGTTATAGACAGGAACAATAAGAGCAACCTTGTAATTTTCATCGTGTCTTGCCATAGCGACCACCTGCACCACAGTGCCAGAATAATGTCCAGAACCCGGGCCCACTTATGTATACCCGCGCAGAGAAACAAAAGCCATACTCTCAGAGCACTGCTGTCATCAAGACACAGACATAATGCAATGCTCTGGCGCTTTGGGGTAATTTTTACCTTTTGATAAGCCAAACATAAATTTGAGCTTAATCAAGGGCTTAAAGTGTATTCCTAAAAACTTAGCAATGCTATAGGCGCTGGCCCAATATCTGCCATGCATCAGAATCAGCCATCCCCTGCGCAAAAAAGCCCGCCCTTTTCAGAACCGGAACACCAGTCCTTTCAAAGGCGGGCTTTTGAGCTTCCTGCTTTATCGTTACCCCAAAACTGACAGCACAGCCCGGTAAGCCGCGCAAACCACCATATTACCTCATCAGGACTCAGTCCTGATGACGGCAAGTCGGCCACCACCTGATGACTGATGCCAGCGCCATGATGCTGATGCCAGCGCCATGATGCTGATGCCAGTGCCATTATGCTGATGTCAGCGCCATTATGACTGAACCATGAGCCCCAGGCCTGCGCCTTGGGCGTGGCGGTCGCTGGACCATCAGAGGAGCTTACCGGGCACGGTCACGGGGTATGGACAAGTTCGGGACTATCGGTCGTCAGTCAGGAACTCATGGCGTGAGGATGGATTATATTTGAAGTGACCGCTCAGAGCTGTGGTAGTAGTTGATGAGGTAGGGTCCTGTACACCACGGGCCTTTACACAGTAATGGGTACCGGTAATGGTAACAGCCACATTCTCGGTCTCAAGCAGGGTCTTGAGAGCCACCAGAATCTGCTGGGTAAGGCGTTCCTGAACCTGAGGGCGCTGAGCAAAAAAGCGCACAATACGGTTAATCTTGGACAGTCCGATAATCTTGTTATCAGGCATGTAGGCCACCTTGGCCATGCCGTCGATAACCATGAAGTGATGCTCACAGGTAGAGGTAAAGGAAATATCCTTGACCTTGATCATCTCATCTACCTGCATCTTGTTTTCAATCACGGTGATTTCAGGAAAATTGCGGTAATCAAGTCCGGAAAACAGCTCATCGACGAACATCTTGCCCACGCGGTAAGGAGTTCTGGTAAGGCTGTCATCACTCAGATCAAGACCCAGGGTTTCCATCATGGTACGCATGCACTGGCTGATACGCTCACGCTTTTCGTCGTCGCTCAGACCATTATCATGCACCGGAGTCTCAAGGCCGCACTCGATAAGGGCATTCTTAACTTTTAAAGCCTGCTGGCTTAACTGCTGATCACTCATAACAACCTCAAAATAAAGGAGCACCCTGGCCCATAAAGTACAGAGCCAAAGCCGGGAGCTAGCTCCGCACCAAAATTTACTATGCGTCTGTCTCCATGGCATTTATACCTGGCCGGGCTGTTAATTATACCCCTATTGATGCGTTACCAGTCGCAACTGATAATTAAGCACGAAAGCACCTGTCATAACGTCCCATTCCACACCTGCTAAGTCCGACTGAACAAAATGCCAGTCGGCCGGTAAACAGCCCTGGTGCCGGCCTCAGTAAAAAAGGGGCTCATCAACGTGCCATTGCGCCCTGCAGTGAAATTTTGTGCCGAAATTTCTCCGAATTGAGGCCTCGGACATACTATACAGCGCCCTTTTCATCTATCATGGCTGAGTGCCTGTTTGCCTCAGCTGGCAACCAGTCCGCATTAGAGCACTGTCCCTGTCCTGTAGCCGTCATGGACAGACGGGGTACGCCACCATGTCTAACTGGAGCATAAACGCTCCCTGCAGCCTTTACTGCGCACAATGCCACAGATAATGTCTGCATTATGAAGTGGCAGCTGTAACTTGTATTTTTCCTGTTCTTTTTCTGGAGGAGGTATGGTCAACTCTATAGAGCCTGTAGGTGCTGTAGACCGCATTGCCAAAATCAAAGCCGCACAGTCCCGGGCCCGTGGAGCTGCAACAGACTTCAGTCTTGCTGAGCGCGAGGATATCGATCCTGATGAACAGCGTAAAAAGGACTCTCAGGAAGAACGTAAGAAAGAGCAACAGCTGGCCGTTTCTCTGCTGCTGGAAAGCCAGTCACCGGAACACGCAAGTCACCAGGTAAGTGAAAGTCTTGAAGAGCTTGAGCACGACATGCCGACAGCCATGAAGCATTACCATGCCATGCTGACTAACATGCTCTTTGGTGACAGCTCTCTGGTTAACAGCAGCATGGAGCTGCGCACCTTTTTCTCCTCAACAGCCAATACCATAAGGTATGGCATGGGCGTCAGCCCTGAGCAGCTTGAGGCGCTCAAGGTCAATCCGTCACAGACAGTTCAGACCTCATTTGGCTGGCTTAACTACAATGATATTACTCACTTTGCCAACCTCAGCGCGCGCATGACCGCTACTGGAGCCTTTGATCTGAAAAGACAGGCCATGGCACTTATGGAACGTTTTGCCCTGAGCAGCGATGAGGTAAGACAGTCGTTTTTTGACCATACAACAGGCTTTACCACAAAGGCCTGAAAGCATTGAGCTTATGCCCTGAGTAAGCCCTCATGCCAGCCTGTCCATGCAGGCTCATGCCGGCAGCTCAACTTACTGCCCCCAGGTCAGCTTACCCACCGACTGCTCAGCGTACCATCCATCTGGATCATGCTGGCATGTCAGCTTAATGCCCCGCAGGTCAGCTTACCCACCGACTGCTCAGCGTACCGGCCGGCTGGCTGGCTCATGCAGGATGTACCGCTCACCTGATGAGTTTCCGACAGAAACAGGTAACAGCTGCGCGGTAACAGTGTTCAAAGAACAGCTGATGACATGGTAATCAGACTGTACTTTAAGCACTCAACTTCATCCGGACCGATACAGTGCGCGTCAGGCGCAGTGGATCACTGATAATCAACAACTTTGGACTTCGGGAGTTTTTGGCTATGTATATTTCAGATAAGTTCTGGCACAACTATGTAGGCGACACCGACGACAGCCTTAATCTGGTAGCCATGCTCAATGAGCTTGAAGACAATGAGGTCTCCATCGACACTCTCTTTGAGCAGATTGGCATCAGTCAGGATCTCCAGGCAGTCCGCAAGTCAACTGATAACCTGTGCTTTACCAACAGCGATGGAGTTACTGTTCAGTTCGCCTACGCCATCAACCAGATTCTCGACTGTGCGGCAATCATGCTTGAGTGTTATGTCAACGGATCTGTGCGCCTGTCTGAACTGGATGACTATATTGAAAGCGAGCGTGAGATTAACATTGTCGCCTCCCTTGGCAATCATGAGTTCATCAGCCATGTTCTTCAGGACTTTATTGCCAGTCCAAAGGAATATGACATCTGTGAAATGCTTGATGATGACGGCATTGCCGAAATGGTTGAGGTCGTTACTGAGCTGCATGAAGAGCTTTATAACCCTGCCCTCGTCCGCCATAACTACGCCATCAAGGCCGATCAGATAAATCCTGTACTTACCGACTGGGAAGGTCCTGATGCATGTATTGCCACCTCAAGAGTAACAGTTCAGAACTTCAAGGTGGGCTACTGCTACCGTGAAGAGCCCCAGGATCCTACCGACTGCGGCTGGCGCTTTATGGCAGGTAACGAAAGCGAAGGCTATATGAGCGATCCCCGCTACGCCTTTATCTACTCGCTCAATGTCATTGCCAACTACGACCCTGAAGTTCTCAGCGTACTAAAGACAGGTGCAGTCTGCGCTTTCAGCAAGAACGCCGAAGGACGCCTTGTTCCTACCCCAATCACCCTTGAGGGCAAAGACTACGACTGTGCCGAACCCGTCCCTTCCTCATGCGCTGCCGCCCATCAGGGATCAGACAGTGAGAACTGTTCTCCTGAAGCTGAAGCTGCAGCTGATGCCGGCACCAGCACTGAGCATGACAACTGATCTTCAGCCAGTCCCTGAAAAAATAAAAAGCCCGGGCTTATGCTTGGGCTTTTTATTTTGCTTTCTAAAATATTATGTTAAAGCACTATGATGGAGCGTTATTCATCATTATGTGCGTTTAATCTAATGGCCACTTTGTGACTCATACAGCTTTTGCAGCTCTCGTTAATAAGTATGAGGAAAATCACAAGTTCATCGACAGTTTAGCTGTAGATGAAATGGACGATGCCATAAATCAGAGCATAAAGCTTGCTCTCTGGAGCAGTCACACCAGCCACACCAGCCACACCAGCCATACGGGCATGATACAGTCAGTAAGCATGGTGTAAAGACGTCCTTATCAGGATGGCTCGTCAGCCTGCTCATGCAGCTGACTTATGAGCAGTCATCGTCAGGAGTCATTGTGAGAATGACTTGTGAGGTTACCTTTCGAGAGTGCCTGAAAGGCAGGCCAGGCTGGTATTGCCTATCAGGCTGGTATTGCCTATATTGCGCTGTCAAGCTGTCGAGGTATTGCCGGTTTTTCCTAGTCTTCGTCGCTGGATCCGGCCGGGCCTATGGTGTAGGTAGGAACGTCCTTTTCATAAGTGAAATGTGAGGCAAAGTGCTCAAGGCCAAAGCGATCGGCAAGCATGTCTCCAAGGCGGCCAATAGCAAGCTGCTCTGAGGCGTGATGACCTACAACAAATACCAGAGTGCCGGTCTCAACTGCCATGTGGTAGGTCTGCTCATTGGCATCACCGGTTATTAAAGCCTGGAAATTCGGCTGCTTGTTGTCATCAAGCAGTGAGGATCCTGATCCTGAACATACAGCAAGATCATCGATCATGATGTCATCAGTGATATTGCCCAGCAAGGTTACCTTGGTATCAAGGCGATGGCACAGCAGTGCTGCAATTTCCTTTACAGCCAGAGGCTCAGCAAGACGTACACGCATGCCAATTGACTGCTTTACTCCCGGCTCAATGTAGTCAACCACATCACCACCAAGGATATGGGCCAGCACAGCATTGTTACCGAGCTCCATATGGGCATCCAGTGGCAGGTGATAGGCTACAAGGTTAAGATTGCCATCAATCAGAGCCTTGACGCGCTGATAGTAGTTGCCGATAAGACGCGGATCAGCGCCCTTCCAGAACAGGCCATGGTGCACAATCAGGGTATCACAGCCTGCCTCAACTGCAGCATCAATAGCCTCAAGAGAGGCTGTGCATGCAGTGGCAATCTTTTTGACCTCCTCTGGTCCTGCCACCTGAAGGCCGTTATAGGAAGCATCCTTATAATCACGTGCTTCCAGCAACTCGTCCAGAGAGGCAATTAACTCTGATATATGCATGGAAATTCTCCTTGACAATAACTCTGACAGAACCTGCAACTGTTACTTGCTCAGTCAAAGCCTTACGGCTATGACTGGAGTTCAGTCACGCCTGCTGTCAGCAATCTCAACCTGCGCTTAAAAGCTAAGAGCGGTTCAGACCTGATGGCGACTTTGCAGTGACTGAAATTCTGGTAATGCCTGAAATTATAGGCCATAGAGCGCCACTATAGTAGCCTTGCATACTGTGATTTGTCCTGACACCAGCTGCTCAGTCAGCCCCGCACCATGCAACACGCAGTTAAACTGCCGGTGGCCTCGATCCATGGCAAGGCTGGGCCTTACCAGCTTGCTCAATGACATGGCTTGGCCTTACCAGCTTGCTCAATGACATGGCTGGGGCCTGACCAGCTTGCTCAATGACATGGCTGGGCCTGACCAGCTTGCTCAATGGCATGGCTGGGGCCTGATCAGCTTGCTCAATGGCATGGCTGGGCCTGACCTGCTTGCGCTGTTGCCTTGCTGGCCCATGGCCTGCCTGATACAGGGGCCTTATTTTGGCTTTGCCAGCCACGGGGCCGCCAGTTTCCAGAATAGAGGGATTATTTGCCCTTCCTGGTCTTTTCAGGAGCTTCTGGCTGACAGAAGAAAGTTACCAGCTCGGGGCACATCTGTCCTGAAACTACAGGGCAGCGCAGCAGAGCATAAAAATTGCCAGGAGCATCTGCACTGGTCTTCCACTTGTCCATGTAATCGCAAAGCAATTCTGATGAGCTGTTGACCTCCCTAAGGAGAACGTCCATCTTATGGCCGTTTTCATCCTTGAATATGGCACGGACATGCTCTGGATCGCTCTTATCAATATCCAGGCACTTGCCCACATGTACCAGATGAATGTTGTCTGTTCTGCCCTTTACTGAAAAGTACTCGGATGAACTGCGCAGTGAGCTGCGTCTTAATGCCTCATAATCACGCCATGCTATCAGATCGTAGAGCTCCCTGTGAGCAACATCATTCTCTTCGCTACTGCCTTTGCTTTCGTTTTCTTCTTCATCTTTAGAGATATCAACAACAAAGTCAAAATCAGTCCATGATTCTTTGGAGTTTTTGATCTTGCCATCACAAACCCATACTCCGCAAAAGCACAGTACTTCGCCGGCTGCTGCTGAAAGAGAATAGCTGCTATAATCGGTGCTGAACAGCGTCTGAGGAGGCCTGAATCCGTCATTAATAACTGAATAGATAGCCAGAAAACGCCGTCCGATAAAGTCGTAGAAGTAATAAGCAATTGATTCACAGTTGCCGCTGGTTGGTGTTGAGGTATCGACCCTGTTATAGCCACAGCCCACTACCGGCATGGTCTGTACATAGTATGAATGACCGCTGTTAATACCGTAAAGAGATATCAGAGCCTCACGGCTGTCATTCTTTCTGATGGCCTCCACTGTATTTACGATGCGGCACAGCAGATTGAAAATGGCCCCCACACTGGCAGAAGCACTGTCATCCATGAAACGCTTGAGCATGTTGAGCAGGACAGACAGGGAGTTATGAAGAAACTCAATACGACAGCTGCCCGCCTCAACAATCAGGGCCTTGACCTTTTCACACATGTCGAGATTGAGGTTATTCAGGCCCTGAGAAAAAATCAGACTTACCGTTGCCAGCACCTCATCAAAGAAAGGCTGAAATTTCTCACGAGATGTGAACAGAGCATCTAATTCATCCTCACACTCCAGACGGTCAAGTATCAAAAGAGCCAGCATGCCTGCATGAAGGAGCTCATATTCCTCTCTGTTGTCTGCCTGCTCGTCAAGGAGCTTGCAGCTGCTGTTGCGACTGAAGCTCAGGCTGCAGGCACAGTCAGGCATATTGCAATAAAGAATGTCTTTGTTCTGGTCCCAGGTAAAGTAGCTGTGATTGTCACATATTGCCATCAGTCTGCGATCAAGCCACGCCTTTGGGGTAAGCCCCTCTTTGAGCATCTCCGAGGTAAGTCTGTCCAGACCGCCATAGTGCCCCTCAAGAATAAGCTCACGCACTTTCTGAGCACTCAGAGGAGCGCTGGATGTGTCATATGGCATGTAGTCGCGCTCACTGAGGGTGAAAAAGCGCCCCAGCACCTCCAGCTGCGCACTGTTCCAGGAGCATGACTGATGACTCTGGATTTCCTGCTGAGCTTGCTGCTGACGGCGCTTTGCAGTCAGATCGGCAATAGCTGAAACTGTCTGATTGATTTTATCCAGTGCCAGATCAGTGGATGACTCTTGCCTCTGACCACCCTCTGGCTGCTCGATCTGCGACATATTGTTCTCCTGTTTACCGGCACTCCTGTCCGGTGAGCCGTAATCTTTGATTTGCCTGTGCAGCTGTCGCTACATGCAACACTGGTAATCCTGCGACCATGCCTTGCATGCAGCTGTGCTCCTGGCATGGCTGTATGAATACAGTCATGCTTAAATGCATGCACCTGAGCATTTAATTCACTGCTTTATCCACTGGAGCACTCCCCAGCCACTTCATATGCAGCAGCCGTCTGCAGACATGTGCTGCTGCAGGACATGCTCACAAAGTCTTATAGCTGCTCTAGCATGCTTCTCATCTGATCATTGTTGCCCGGTGCTTCCTGCAACGGCACGTCAAGCGATGACAGAGCAAACTGAATATGAGATATGGCTATGGTTACAGCCAGAGCTGTCTGGGGATTAACAGTACGCAAATAGTCACTGCAGGCCGTATAAAGCCTGCCCAGGAGCATTCCAATAGACTTGAAACCAATCTTCTCGGCTGTCTCCCTGAGGCTGTCGAGCTCAACCAGAGTGGTATCTTCAATGATGCTGTAGCCCAGCATCAGATACTCCTGAACGGTTTCGTTAACTCGTGCCAGAAAAAGAGCATTAACATTACTCATCGAAATTCAACGCAGAACCTGTTCCTTAGTACAGGCAGGCGCTGTCCTCCTTTCATGTCAGGTTAAAAAATGGCGTCAGCATACAATGCAGTCCCGGCATGCCCCGGCTGCAGCAGCTAAGGCCTGCGCATAATGCAGAGGCCTGGCTGTGCACCGGCCTGCATAGTGCAGAGGCCTGCTGCGCACGGCCTGCATAGTGCAGAGGCCTGCTGTGCTCATAGTCTTTGCAGCGCATGCTGTGCAGTCCTACAGCTGTGGTGCGGCAGTCTGCCTGCGGTGCAGCTCAGCAGTCAGGGCGGTCAGCCGCGCACCATGGTCGATACGTACTCGACAAGGCGATCCGGACTGAGCACAGCCACGTTGGCACCAACTGAAGAGAGCCTGGCGGCCGTTTCTTTGTCATACGAAGGAGCACTGTCTCCCAGAGCAGGCAGAATCAGATAACGTACACCACTTTCAATATGGTCCTTGATCATCTTGATCATGCGTGCAGGCTCAAAATCATAGAGATCTGAAATCAATACCACAATGGTACGTTCTGGCTGAGCAAACTTCGGCTCAATATAGGAAAGTGCCTTGCAGGTCTCAGTACCACCTGAAAGCTGTGACTTGAACAGCAGCTCTACCACATTGTCCAGATACTCGCTGTAGTCCACCACATCACTTGAATAGATCACCATAGAGGTATTCAGACAGCCCAGCTGAGCAAATACCGAGGCTACAATGGCACTGTAGGCATATGAATCCATCATGGATCCGCTCTGGTCAACTACAACAAAAAGGTCGTGAACCACGTTTTTGATACTGCGTGGTGTGAAGTACAGCTGACGTGGCACTATGCACTGATACTCAGGCAGGTAATACTTCATATTAGCTTTTATAATGCGCCTGATATCAAGATTTCTGAAAGTGCGAACCGGTGTGGAACTCAGGTCACGATGACCGTAAAAGGCACGCTGAGCCTCGAGTTTAAAATGCTTACGCAGCTCCTTTACTATGCGCTCTACCATGGCCTCTGCATTAGCCAGAGCCTTGCCATTGAGAGAGTTCTTCAGTGAGAGAATGGAAGAGAGCAGATCCATATTGGGCTCAAGCTGAGCCACAAAATCATCATCCTGAAGCAAAGCAGCGATGCGGCCATGAGCCATGGCATCCTTCTGCACAATCTCATAAATGCCCGAAGGAAAGAGCTTTTTGGAGGTGTTAAGCCAGTTGGTGGCGGTCAGTGAAACATCCTCATTTCCGCCCTGACTTTTTTCACCGCTTTGCTCATCAAGCTCGTTTTCGTAAACATACTCAAGGCACTTGTCGAGATCTCCAAGAGTGTAGCGACGATTACTGCCAGGCTCCTGAAAAAATTCCTGATCGGATGACAGAGGCATATCTCCCTCAGCACTGCTGCCAAGGATCAGGCGCCACTTATCCTTAATATCGATTTCTACGTCCAAAATCCTTTACCCCGAAAAAGTCTTAATCACCAGCTCACGTCGTGCTCATCACAAAGCGCACCTGCACAACAGAGCATGTGCAGCATCTGCAGGCTGCCCAGCTGAATGCAGCAGGCCGTAACAGCAGGCCTCCGTTACTCCTGCCAGGTACAGGATGGAGCAACATGAAGCAGGCAGCCTGGTGCAGGCCGGGGAGGCATGCAGCAGGCAGCCTGGTGCATGCCGGGCCTGCCATGGCAGTGAGCAAAGCTTACTGCCATGTTTGTGATGCGGTGAGCTGATTGTCGTGATTTGAGTTATCCGGCTCAGAGTGGTTCATCATCAAGCAGGATATCGTCATCAGCGCTGCTGCGCTGAGAGTCATCATGGCTCTGCGATGCTGCTGCTGCCGGATTCAGGATATTTACCGGCTTTCGTCCGGTCAGATCCTCAACCAGTCCTGGAGTTGCCAGGGTATTGGAGGAATGCTGATCAATCATGCTCCAATCAGGCATATCAAGCCACCTGCTCATCTGCTGGTACATGATTCTGTCAGCTTCCATATTGGCAACATAGTCTTCTGGTGAAACCTCAAACTCTACCTGCTCAATAGACAGGCCATGAATCTTGCGCAGCAGTTTGAGCACCTTGAAGACTTCAACCTTGCTGAAATCAGCAAAGCAGCGCTTGAGCATGATCAGGACCTTCAAGAACTCCTCACCACGAAGAGACTCAATGTAGGCATTGAGCAGCTTCATGATGCCGTTGCGGTAGAAAATACCGGCACGGGAGATCTTGATAATGCCGTAGAAAAAGCCTATGCAGTCATTGTTGCTGAGAATTGAGCCATAAACGAACTGATCGACATGGCGCTCAAACTCTTCATAGGAGATTTCCTTGTTCTTAAACAGCAGGGAAAGATAGCATCCCTGAAGAGTTGAACCGACAGCATCATCTTTGATTAGCTCACGCAGCTGGGTACAGTAGGCCTCTTTATGACTGTCATACTTTCCAAAGTAGTAGTTGATGCACTGGATGTTATCAACGAAGTCATCGACTTCATCATCTGTAACATCATTGAGCTGAGACAGAATACGCAGAGCCTGATCAAGCACCAGACTGTTGAGCTGATCGACTGTTGTCTGACTGTGCTCTTCTACCTTGGCAATAAAGGAATAGGAGCTGAGGATATTGAGAGCTTCGGCCACCTCACCAAGCTCCTTTTCGCTGGAAATGGCATTTCTGATAAGGCCGGCAAGTTTACGAAGGATCTCGTCAATGCCCATGTCGACGCACTGACTGAACAGAGTACACAGCTCTGAAAGACTGTCCCTGCTGCTCTCAAGGCGCATACGTACCAGCTTGCGACAGGCAGTGCCCATATCCTCGCCATGCTCAGCGGCCCTGATAATGGCCATAATGGTACTGTCACGGAAACAGTAGTTGTATGTCTCTCGACGTCGTACTGTATTGCCTGTGGTTTCCTGGCTCAGTTTTGTAAAACTGTCAGGATCGATGAATGCTGCCTGAGCAAAGAACTGGCCTTTAAGGATGTTCTTTTCATCCTTGAAGATGTCGATGGTGGCATTGCTTACCGTGTCGATTTCGGTCTTCATGCCAAACTTGCGGGCTTTTAACACGAAGTCACGCCACAGCGGAGGCACATTGACATTTAGCGGGACCGATCCTGAAGGCAGAGAGGTCAGAGCTTTCTGCAGGTTGAGCAGCATGTAATGAGACTCACCCAGCTCCTCTTTAATGCAGGTGCTCTTGACGGCATCGATAAGCTCAAACACTGATGGAGCGAGCTTGTCACGTATAGCACAAAGGCCTTTGAGCATGACATTGCAGTCAATCTGCACAGCTGTAGCCAGTCTGCGGCCACGATAGTCGCGCAGCTGGCGGCTGAAATAGAAGCATGCAGCTTCTGCAGCGGCAATGAGCTGCTCATGATCAGCACGGTAGCTTAACAGTGCAATGCGCTGCGACGGACTCAGCTCCACTGAAGTCTCTGCTGCAGCAGTCTGAGCAACATCTGCTGTCTCTGCCTGATTGTCAGCACTGTCTGATACAGCTCCATCACCCTTGCCCTCCATGGCATTTGCAGCCACAGCTCTGGCGGCCAGGGCGTTGAGCTCCTTAGGGTCCTTGATTTTGGCCTGCTCAGCTACTGATCCCAGTGACTTGATGAGATCAAGTACCTTATCAACAGGTCCTGACGGTGTCTGGTCGCTGCTGCTGTCCTTTTTCTTTTTTCGTCCGCCCTGCTCATCATCTGCCTCATCCTTACTGTCTTTTATCTTATAGACCTTGCAGGCGGCTCTGATGGCAGACAGAGGGTCATTCCAGTGCCCAAACTGACTGTGATCACAGGCTACAGCAACCCACTGCTGCTCTGACTCAGCATCAGCTGGATCGCAGTTACCTGACTGAGCATCAGCTGAATCGGAGTTACCTGACTGAGCATCAGCTGAATCGGAGTTACCTGACTCAGCATCTGCTGGATCGGAGTTACCTGACTCAGCATCTGCTGGATCGGAGTTACCTGACTCAGCATTGGCAGACTCTGAGTTGCCTGATTCAGCATGGGCAGACTCTGAGTTGCCTGATTCAGCATGGGCAGACTTCCCGGCCACAGAAACAGAGGCATCTTCAGCGGCGCTGAGCGCAGCTGCAGCAAGATCCGAAGCCAGCTTAAGGCTCAGCGACGGGTTGAAAGACATTGAGTCTTTAATTGCTCTGTAAAGCACAAAGTAGAAAAACGGGAAGACCATGCCAGCTCCATAGGAGTTCTGGGCATCAGCTCTACGCCATGAAAATGGAATGATAAAGCTGTTGTTTTTGATCTTTCCAAATTTGACCGGCTTGTCTTTGGCTTTCTTATAGTAGAGGTAGTCACAAAGCGCTACAGAATGGGAACCGCCGGTAAGTACCAGCACACGGCTGTACTTTTTGGAGGCAGCAGTAATCTGCTTGAGCATGAAGAGCTCACGCTGCACATTTGCCAGTCCCTCACGATCTCCAGATCCTTTACGCGTTACATAACAGTATATATAGAGATCACGCAGATAGGTCAGAGTATCAACACCAAGGGCATTAATCTCAAAGCAGCGATCCCAGAACTCTTCAAAGCTCAGAGAACCACTGTTTTCTGTTATGCACTCGATGATTTCGCCAAATGAGGAATCGGATTTAAGGTGCTTTACCGCCTCCATCTGCAGAGCCTTGCGCTGCTCATCTGCAGCAGCCACTGCGGTGTCAGCCCCATCTTCGCTGTCGACCTTCAGGCCATCATCACTGCTGTCTGAGGTCTGAGCGCCCAGGGCATTGAGCAGAATCTGGCCTCCAGCCATGGCATGCTGCTCCATAAGAGCAGCCAGCTCATTTTGAGCCTGCGCCTTCTCAAGTTCATCAAGATAGTCAGTCTCGCAGCTGCTCAGATCAATGCAGCTGAAGTCGATATTGCGGTTTACCGCCTCTCTTATGGCCACATATTCAGGTGACTGCTCGAGCATTGGGTAGAGGTGATTAAAAGGCACTTCAACCGTTTGCTCAACAAGTTCTGAATCCGGATCATCTTCATTTTCAGGAACAAGCTTATTAACCTTTGTTGTTCCATAGCTGAAAAAGGCAACAGGAGGCACCACGCCCGGGGCTATCAGATCACGGCAGATTTCCTGATAGGCATAAGGCATTTCCACAGCAATGTGATCTGGCTGGTAGGCGTCGATAATACGCGGCAGATGCAGAGCCATGGCCGGGGAGTGATGACGCATTGGAACGAGCAGCACCTTGGACTCAAAATCCAGAGCCTTCTTCCAGTGCTCTTTGATAACCTCAGGGTCAAGTACATCAGCCTCTTTGCTGCCTTTTTTGCCCTTTGCTTTAGATGAGGTCTTTGAACCTGTCTTTGATCCGCTCCTGCTTTTGGCTTTTGCCCTGGGCTTGTCAGCACCAGCAGCCGCATCAGCTGCCGCAGCTGCAGCGGCAGCGGCTGCGGCTGCGTCAACTGCAGTCGCTGCGGTGGCATCAGCAGTGACCGCTTCAGTGCTGGCTTGAGCCTTGCTGTCACTGGATATGTGAGCTTTACTCATTGCAGTTCACCCCTCAATCAGCACTTGGCTACCTGCTTTGCAAACTCCTGATAAAGTTCGTCATTGCTCTTCTCCTCTGACTTGGCTATGACCTTGACATAGTTCTTCAGAGTCTTGAGGTCCTCTTCCTTATCCTTGATTACAGCTGACTTGATGTTGTTGACGAAAGTCTTCATGGAGATCTCGTCATCATGATAGTAATGGGCGTCAACAACGGTCTGCTGATAGACCTGAACAGCCTCAGCTGTAGACAGCACGGCATCAGGACGGTCAAACTTGCCTCCGCCTGAGGAAGTGCCGGTACGCAGATCACGGAAGGTTGAAGCCAGAATGCTGATGAAGCTGTCATCAAAAAGCTCAGGCTTCATGTCAGCGCAGAGTTTGGATGCCTGTGAACGGATAACTGACATTTCCATATCAATGGTCTTGATAGGCTGTACAGTCTCGAAGTTGAAGCGGCGCTTGAGAGCGCTGGACATCTCATTTACGCCCTTGTCGCGGGTATTGGCGGTAGCGATGATGTTAAAACCACGCTGAGCCATGATGAAAGGCTGATCCTTAAGCTCAGGAATAGAGAGAATCTTGTCTGACAGTACAGAAATCAGAGAGTCCTGAATTTCCAGCGGAGCACGGGTGATTTCTTCAAAACGGGTGATGATACCCTCAGTCATGCCGGTGTAGAGCGGAGAAGGCACCAGAGCCTCAGGAACAGGGCCCTTGGCAATAAGCAGAGCATAGTTCCATGAGTACTTAATCATGTCCTCAGTCAGGCCAATACTGCCCTGAATGGTATTGCGGCTGTTTCCGCAAATACCGGCACTGAGCAGCTCACTTAAAAAGGACTTGGCTGTGCCAGGCTCGCCAATAAGCAGCAGAGGACGGGAGCTGGCCAGAGACACAATGCAGCGCTCTACCAGAGAGTCATTACCAAAGAACTTTTGTGAAATGGTTATGGAGCGTCCTTCATATTCAAGAGGTTTCTTCTGACCAAGAATAAAGGTACGCAGTGACTTTGGAGAGAGCCTCCAGCCTGCTGGCTTTTCACCCTTGTCATGAAAGGCCAGTGCCTCAAGCTCGTCCTTATACAGATCTTCCATACATGGTTTGAGAATGTCGCTCATATAAACTCAGCGCCCAGCTCCACTGCCTGCAGTCAGGCGAGGAAGCGCTGTCCTCCTTTCAGGTTGGGTTGAAAAAGTCGTTTGTCTTGACCAGCATCATTTCTTAATTCTGATACGGTCTGAAATACTCTGTCAGTACAGAGTGCTTTTTGTCAAAGCTCCCTGCAGCAGATGCACAGCTGTCAGTATGTCCCGCCCTTTCCCATGTCATCAGCATAAGACGCAATCAGCAGCGCCTGCAGCGGCAGCGGCAGCGGCAGCGGCGCCATGTTCTGGAACTCTGCGACCTGCGGACTGCGGCCTGCTGCAAAATGAGCAGCCACGTGTCCGGGCAGCATGCCAGCAGGCCAGACTGCCATGTGGCCAGGCGAACATAAGGGCAAAATGATTACAGCACAGCCATTACATTGTAATTTCAAGCTAATTTAGCATTTAAGTTACGAAAATTCAACTATATATTAAATTATTTTTTAATTTAATGGACAGTAAAGCTACTAACTGCAAATTCACTTTGTTATGCGACAGGAATCGAAGTCTATAAACAGCGGCCAGAATAATGTCCCAAAAACGCATTTATATAGTCTATCTATATAAGAATTTATTTAAACACTAAAGTCATGAAATTTTTATTAATGCTATTGAAGCTATGCCTGTAATTTCATGGTAAAAACCATCAATGTGATCTAAAGAACTACGACTTATGGCCTCCTTCAATGCTCTTTGAAAAAGATACAGATACAGTGACCGCTGGAAGTAACACTTGCTTTTGCCAAACAGCGCTTGTTTACTGAAATTGCGCCCGACTGATCGATCAACAGGCCTGTCTCATCTTCCTCCCCTGCCACGGCCGACGACGCCTCTTCTTCAATTGCCATGACGTCATCGCAGGCTAGGAATTACCAGTTTTATGGCGCAATCTACAGAGGCGGCTGATACATCATCTTAAGATTGGCCATAAATGAAAAAAGCCTCTGGACCATAACGCAGATTATGGTTCAGAGGCTTTTGTATTTTGTACTGACGGCCTAAATGAAGCCCGCTTCGGGCACATTCATGACTGGCCGGTATAGCAGATGCGGCTACGCCTGAGTGCATTGCATGGCAGCAGGCATGCCTGCTGGCTATGGTGCTGGCATGGTTACAGGCATGCCTGCTGGCAGGGTAACAGCCATGCGTGCTGGCATGGGTGCAGTCACTGATGCCGGCGCGCCTGCATCAGTTAGGAACAATCTTTGATTTGGTGCCGCACAGGCGGTTTACGCGCTCTACCAGAGTGTTCAGGTCATTTCTGTTGTTGGAGCGACCGCCAAAGACACGGAAGAGCTCACGGCCATTGGTATTGACCCTGACAGCATAGACAGGAATGCCGTCACCCTGAAGTATTTTGACCACCTTCATGGCATTATCTTTCTTGGAGAATACGCCAACCTGAATGACAAAGCGCTCGCCTGGACGGCTGCCGGCAATAATCTCTTCATCATTGGAGCCAGGACCAGGGGATGGCTTTGCGGGAGCTGGTGCAGGAGCTGGCTTAACTTCCTTCTTTGGAGGATTTCTGTCAGATACCAGAACCTCATGAGAGTTGCCCTGTGGGCGCTGGCTCTGAGCTGTCTGAGCGTTCTGAGCCGGCTTTGACGGGGTCAGAATTTCAGTACCACCGGACTGAACAGCCTGACCTGACGGGGCGGCTGCAGGAGCACGATTGCTGGTAAGAATTTCACCTGAAGGACTGGTTTCAGGACGGGAAAACTCAAGCATTTCAACGCCATTGTCCTGACCTGCTGTAACCGGTCCGTCATTGAGGTCTGGAGCAGGATTCTTCTGCTCACCGGCAAGCTGCAGAGTACCGCGATCTGAGTTTACATTAAGTGCCAGATTCAGATCGGCCTGGTCCTTGTAGGCAAGCTCACCTTTTTCATTAACTACTGCTCCATTGCCATTTACAGCAATGGCATCAGGTGTTCTCTTGGTGATCATATCCTTGGAAAGAATTAAAGGCAGTATGATCAAAATGGAAGAGGCTACTATGCCAAAGCCCACCAGGCGGTTTCTTAAGGTATTGCTGACAGCCATGAAAAACTCTGCTCCGTCTCTTGGCACTGGCCCATGGACTTAAAGGCCTGTGACTTGTGTTCTGCCGGCTGTAATCCTTTGAGTCAGGTGCCGGACTGAGCCCATTGTACACTGATTTTCATGGCCATTGGCTACCAAAGAACTAATGCACTGTTTACGGCTGAACTGCCAGTAAGCAAGCATCAATTTACCGCTCCACTATTGTCAGCACTGCACTTTTCTGCCAGTGAAAGCCGCCCGCTGACTGCTGAATGGTGCCTGATGACTGTCAGCTTACTGGCTCCTGCGGCTGACTGGCGTTGACTGCCTGCTGCCTTGCCTGTACCAGTGCCCGGAAACAAAAAAGCCAGCAAAGCATAAGCTCGCCGGCCGTTTGAAATGTTCAATGCTGCTGAGGCATGAAAATCAGGTACATCAGTGATGATTCAACCGTATGATACAGACTTATGCTGCAACCAGGCTGGACATGATGCCAGGACAGACTGCTGGCCGACGCCTGATGGTTGCAGTCATGGTATGGCCTGCACACATGGTCCATTCCTGGTGTAGTCCTGGTATGGCCTGCACGTATGGCGCAGCCCTGGTGTAGACCGCACGTATGGTGCAGGTCTGGTGTAGTCCGCACGTATGGTGCAGGTCTGGTGTAGTCCGCACGTATGGTGCAGCTCTGTTATGCCCTGCATGTATGGCGCGGCCCTGGTGTAGACCGCACGTATGGTGCTGGTCTTGTGTAGTCCGCACGTATGGTGCAGCTCTGTTATGCCCTGCACGTATGGCGCAGCCGCAGGCTAGAGCACGTTCAGATAACGTGCTGCCTCGCTTACGGTGACAAAGGAGCCCAGAACCACAATGGTGTCGTCAGGTCCGGCATCGCTGCGGGCAGCATCAAGAGCTGATGCCGTGTCATCAAAGGTTCGTACAGTTACGCGCTCTTTATCGGTGTTGCTGTTGAGCCATTCACCAAGGCGCTCCTTGCTCTCACCGCGCTCGGTATGCAGGGTGGTTACATAGAAGGCATCAAAGCTGTCCTTGAGCACATTAAGCACGCCCTCAACATCCTTGTCCTTGAGCATGCCTGCTACCGCGATACGACGTCCACCGGTACCGGCATAGGAATCAAGATTGCGACACAGGTGCTCGGCAGCTGGAACGTTATGGGCGACATCCAGATAAACAGCAGGCTGCGATGCAACTTTCTGCATACGTCCTGGCAGAGATACCGTAGCCACGGCACGCTCTATAGCACTGAGATTGTCGTAGTCGTTCTTGAAGCCCAGGGAGTCATTGAGCTTGAAGATGACATTGAGTGCCAGACCTGCGCAGCTGAGTGGGACCTTAGGATATGGGAAGTACAGCGCAAAGCTTACAGTTCTGTCCTGGTAACAGATATCGTATTTGAGCTCATCTGGAACTCTGCGTCCCTGCTTTTCAAGCTCAGCAACACGAGGGTCAGGCTCGGAACGTGGCACCAGGTCCACCTTGAAAGCAAAGTCCTCAGGCCAGTTACGGGCATCTCTGATTTTGGCTACGCGCAGTATTTCCTGACGTGCAGCCTCGTCCATATTGCGGCCAATTACCACCTCACCATAAGGCTTGATAATGCCGGCCTTTTCAAAGGCAATTTCCTTGCTGGTATTGCCCAGAATCTTCACATGATCCATGCCTATGGAGGTAATCACGGCAATATCATTGTAGAAGACATTAACGGCATCAAGGCGCCCGCCCAGACCAGTCTCCAGCACCAGCAGCTCACAGCCGCTGCGCATAAAGGCACGTACTGCAGCCAGAGTTACCAGCTCAAAATAACTTAGCAGTACCACAGCATCCTTAAAAGGACGTTTTTTGGCCATCAGCTCTGGCGCACCGTCCTCCTGGGCTCTGGTAGCGTGATTGAGCTCAGCAATAGCCATGAGACGCTCATCGTCGCTCATTGAGCTGTCTTCCTCAAAGTCATCAGAGTTGAACTCGGTGCTGAACTTTTCAGGATCAGGAACAATTACGCCTTGCAGGTCACAGTCAGGATACTGGGCTGCAACCACCTCGGAAAGACAGAGCGATAACAGACTGTTGTCGATATTTTTACCATTGATCTGCATGCGCTCATTAAAGGAAATGAGATGCGGTGAGGTAAAAAGACCTACGTTTACTCCCTGATTACTCATGGCCTGAGCAATCAGAGCACAGGTAGAGCCCTTACCATTGGTTCCGGCAACGGTAACGATATAGGTTCCGTTATTTACCAGATCCTCAAACATGTGCAGACGGAAGGCTACTTCCCTGATACGGTCAAGGCCCAGGGTCATGTGGTTGGGATTGATGGCGTTAAGATACTGCTCCCAGCTCTCCACAGTCCAGTTACGACCCTCATCACGGGCTCTGGCCAGCTCAGCCATCAGTGCGCTGTCATCGCGCTCAACGGCATCTCCGCCAATGGTCTCAGTTACGCTCATAATCAAACCTCAAATTGATCTTAATGGCCGTATTACCTTTCAGGCATACACATGCCAGTCTCAGCCATCGCTCTTTCAGCCCTGTAAGAACACAACGGTCAAAAGCACATCATACCTAAATCAGGTTAATGAATCTGCAGCTGCATGTTAAGTACATCTTATTATCACATTAAGCCTGTATAAGCCCCCGGCAGAGCCTGCAGCACACAGCCCGGCAGTCACCATACCTGCCACTCATGCAGCCGCCCCGGCTGTTCTTACGCCCTGCAGCATGTATTGCTGCGGCTGTCGCAGCGGAAGCTGGGGCTGAGGCATTTTGCTGCGGCTGTCGCAGCGGAAGCTGGGGCTGAGGCATTTTGCTGCGGCTGTCGCAGCGGAAGCTGGGGCTGAGGCATGTTGCTGCGGCCCCTGCAGGTGCGGCATATTGCAGATATCAGCCAGAATTGCAGGCCTGCATCAGGGTTATGCAGCAGCAAATCATGCTGTTAAAGTCCTGATGGAAAAAAAGGAGCCGCCTGTCAGGGCGACTCCTTTTTTTGTCTGGAGCTCCTCAAATATGAGGCAGCTCCTTTGTTTGTGCTGCAGTACGGGATTTTCAGTACTTCAGCCAGAAAAAAGTGAATTATTTCTTGAAGCCGATACGACGGGATGAGCCTTTAGCCTGCTTGCCGTCCTGCTTTTCCTCTTCGGCAGCGGCAATGGCCTGAGCGGCCTCTTCACCGGCACGGGTTTCTTCCTCGCTGCGGGCGCGGCGACGGCGGCTGGTGGTCTTAACCTCGTCGGCATTGAGTTCGACAGGCAGTGCTGCACCACTCTCCTGGGCTGCAGAACCGGCCTTGCTGTAGCCTGAACCTGCGTTCTCATAACCCATCATCTTGGAAATGAGCTCGGCAATCTCGTCACGCATATTGTGACGGGCAACGATCATGTCAATAGCGCCTTTTTCAAGCAGAAATTCAGCATGCTGGAAGCCCTCAGGGAGCTTTTCGCGTACGGTCTGCTCAATAACACGAGGACCGGCAAAGCCAATCAGGGCATTAGGCTCGGCTATATTAACGTCACCAAGCATGGCCAGGGATGCAGACACACCGCCCATGGTAGGGTCAGACATAACGCTGATAAAAGGCAGGTGGGCGTCAGACATCTTGGCAAGTACAGCTGAGGTCTTGGCCATCTGCATCAGGGAGAGCAGAGACTCCTGCATACGTGCACCACCTGATGTGGAGAAACATACCAGGGCACGGCCTTCCTTGAGACACTCCTGGGCAGCCAGACAGAAACGGGCACCTACTACAGAACCCATGGAACCTGCCATGAATCCGAACTCAAAGGCACAGGCAACTACTGGAATACCCTTGAGAGTGCCCTTGAGCACTACCAGAGCGTCCTTTTCACCAGTGCTCTTCTGAGCGCTGGTATAACGGTCCTTATAACGTTTGAGGTCCTTAAAGCGCAGAGCATCCTTAGGCTCAAAATCGGCCCCCAGCTCTTCACGGCGGTCAGCATCAAGGAAAGATTCAAGGCGTTTGCGGGCCTTAAGACGCATATGATGGCCACACTTTGGGCACACGTTGAGATTGCGCTCTAACTCAGAACGGTATAAGACCTGCTCGCAGGACTCACACTTGGTCCATACGCCTTCTGGGATTTCATGCTTGCTGTTTTCACTCTTGGTAAACTTCTTAGCAATATCATCAATCCAGCTCATAAAAATGCACCCTCAGTTATTGGACACGTCCCAGTCATCAGCGTAGCGCAGGGCATGGCTCCCATCTCTTGTGCAGGGCCATACATAAGCTGCAGATACCAGCATATCGGGCATGAAGCATGGAGCACTTACTGGCATGCTCAGGCATGCCTGTGCAAGACAGTTAAAGCATATGACAGAACATCTTCTGTCTATCCCCGGAAAGCTGTCCGCCCGGCCTCAGGACCTGACGAGGTCTCTACACAGCGCATGGGCAGGTGATGAATCTGATGTTCAGACTGACTGAATGTATGCTGAACAATCCCCATAAAACACGGTTCGGTCCAGCACAGCGACCTGTAATTATAATACAAAGTTAACCAAATCTCACCAGCATCGCATCAAAGCCCGTATATATGGGCTTTAAGACGAAAAATTCATTATCTATGCACTCATTCCCCAGGCACATTCCAGCCCTCAGCCAAACGCGTAACCCCCTGCTGTCGGCTGCACAGTCCCCTCCATATCGCATTCAAAAACTCCCCTTAATCAATCACAGCTGTCCTCGCACTTGAGAAAATCCCAGGCCACTGCTCCTGGCCACGCCTGATGGCCACAGCCATGAGTCAGTGCATGAAAAAAGACTCAGATGGAGCAGGCATGGCCGTATGGTCATAGTAACGCCACCAAATGCGGTCAGGCACGAACTGATAACAAAGGGCCAGGGCCTGGGCCAGGGCCACGGTCGTGAAACAACTGACTCATAACATGGTGTCAGTTCCACAGACACGAAAGAGCTGTCTTACTCTGCAAGGCGGGCCCGAGTCAGGAGGCATGGTCTTTCTCTGCAAGGCAGGCCCGAATCAGGAAGCAAGGTCTTTCTCTGCAAGGCGTGCTCAAGTCAGGAAGCATGGTCTTTCTCTGCAAGGCGGGCCCGAATCAGGAAGCATGGTCCTACTCTGCAAGGCGTGACAGATATGAAGACTGTTGAGACTGATTCAGAGCCAGCCGGAGCTGAGTGCTGCATGAAGACAGACAGGGCAATATGCCACACAACCTGGTTGGCTGACATAGTGAGAGTGCTGGCAAAGCGGGACTTACCTGGGGCCCAATGCCGCTACATGCAGGGCGCAAACTAAAAAGGCGAATCCTCAGACCCGCCTTAATATAGATTAGTGAGTAGTTTGCAAAATCACTTGTGTGAGTTTTGCGCAACCAATTATATAGATTTTTTCCTGGACTTTTCCTAGCGCTCATACAGCGTCATGACAGCGATCACAGGCAGATGGTCTGAGACACTGGCCCAGTCGATGCCCATTTCCTTTCCTTTAGGGATGGTAAGGCTCTTAAGAGTCCAGCGCTGACCACGGGAGGTAAAGATATGGTCAAGGTCAGCCATAGGGTTGGCAGAAGGCCAGGTACGCATTCTGTAGCGGTCCTGAAGAGTTACCAGGTCCCAGTAACGTGACAGCTCGGCAATGTTGTCACTGTTGCCGGTATCGTTGAAATCGCCCATCAGGATTTTGACCTTGGTAGTCACATCTCTGATCTGCTTGAGAGAAACGTTGGCCACAGCAATATCATTGATGGTGGCAATCTGCTTTCTCTGCAGCACATGATCCTCTTTGTAATCCAGATGGGTATTGAGAATTACCACCGGGGTATCAAACTTCTCGTGGTTAATTTCAACAGCCAGAACTACACGATCCTCATCAACCCCAGGCTCCCCCTGAGGGAGATTGACTACCTCGTAACTGCTAATGGGATAACGGCTCAATACGGCAATACCGTATTTGCCGCCCTCAAAATCTATGGCTGGACCAAAGGCATACTGCAAACCAAGCTTCTCAGCTATGTATTTGGCCTGGTCAACGCCACCGGCACGAGCTGTTTTGTTATCCACCTCATTTAAGGCAATAACATCAGCATCAATGGCCTTAATGGCCATGGCAACACTGTCAAGAGAGGAAACACGGGCTGCAGCTATATTGTAGGATGCAACCTTGATAACCGGTCCTTTCTTATACTCCTTATTTGTAACCCCCTCACTTACGGGAGCTGGCACTTCTGCAGGAGTGTTGGCAGCTTCTGTACCGGCAGCCTGAACGCAGGCAGCCATCATAATTCCGGCAAGAGCACCTGCCAGAGCTGACAGCTTAAGCATTAGTACCCTCCATATCCTCAGATGCTCCTGACGCCTCATGGCTGTCATTTTGGGAGGAGAGATCATCGGTTGGAGTAACGCTTGCTGCTCTGACACTTACACCATAGGCAAACTCAGCCATGGCACGCTCGTAAATAGTACCCATTTTTCCAAAAACTCCTTGTCGACGGCAGTGGCAACTACAATCTGCCAGTAAAACCGCTCTGTGCGGGTATAAAAACTCCAGAATGCTTATGCTCATATCTGAAAACGGCCACGCAGCCTCACTCACGCAGCCCTGAGCGGCATTTGATCAAGACAATCCTCTGCATCTGCAAGGCACCACACAAATACTGTCAGCAGCCATGGATCCAGAGATGCAGACATCAAATTATCTTTTTGTTGAGAGAAATTCATCAACAAAGATCACATTATTTTCCTTATTTACGTTTTATTTACGCGCTTTTTGCAGCTGAGGCCACAATTGAGATCCAACAGGGTGCAACTCCTCCAGATTCGCTCCCCAAGTGATCACAGCTGCAGGCAGGCTGCAGTTTCTGCCCACTGATGGAACATTCCATGCCGGCTGGCCTGTACCAGGCCTTACATCAATACCTGGGGCCACAGTCATTTACCCCGCCTGTGGACAAGCCTTAGGAAACATTCATTTTCTCGTCTATGTTCCTTCCTGACGCCCATGCTATTGCCCCGTCTGTGCTCCTGCCAGATGCCCGTGCCATTGACCCGTCTGTAGGCCTGCCAGATGCCCGTGCCATTGCCCCGTCTGTGGGCCTGCCAGATGCCCGTGCCATTGACCTGTCTGTGGGCCTGCCAGATGCCCGTGCCATTGGCCTGTCGTGGGCATGCCAGATGCCCGAGTCATTGAAGACCGGCTCATAGCCCGCCCGTGAGCCTTCCTGGCGCCTTACTTACACCTGACTGCTGCAGACGTGCCCATCCATGCCTGATGCCGCACATGCTGTCCAGCATGCTGCCTGTTCCCATGATTATGTCCCGGCTCAACATTCTCCCCAGTCTGCCCTGCGCATCCGCCCTGGGAAAAGCCTTATACAGGCCTTATAAAGGCCTTATAAAGGCACCATGACCTGACTTACTGCAGGATGCTTCCTGGCCGACCTTAAGGTCATGCCTTTTGATTCAGCCCTGTTCTCTGTCATTTAGTCTGTTCGTACATTTCTTGCCCGCCATGCCATTGCCATTTGCAGTCAAGGTTACTGCCATGACATCTGTCACAAGGGATATGGCACATGGCGCATGTCATATGCTGCATATCATATGGCTCACGACCTCAATGCTCTGAGCATTGAGCTGCTTTGCAGTGCCCTATCCCTGCAGTTATTCAGATATACCGATACAAACTGTGTAATAAAGTGCTCGCTGTGTATGCATAATGAGGGTACTTTTTTCGCCTCATGCGTGTTCATGGGCAGATAAAATCTGTCTGAGCGTGACGGAGCGCGCAATTATGTGTCTTTGAGGTATGGCCACAGGGTATGCTTAACCCTTATCATTATTTTTGACCATATGAATGCTTCAGCTTCACTTTGAGACTGATAAATGTTCGGCCCGACTGATGAGCTGAACTGGCCAGAACGGATAACGTCGGGGCAGTGATGCCCTGAGTGAAATACCCAGGTCTGCGATCATGAAGAGCGCCTTTATGGATTGCCCTCAAGGGACATTTTTCAGGTTGCTGAGCGTGCCGTTCATTGCCTGTATGGGCCATGCTTAACTGAGCTGCCTCTGTACAGCTTATGCATCCTGGGTAATGCCCCTGAGATTTCTGCTTTGATCACATGGTATTGAGGCGCTCGGTAACAGGACAGCAGATTTGCTGTTGCCTGTTCCCCGCCCGTGTGACCTGCGGTCAGAATACCAGGGGATTTTGCTGCCGGGAAAAACGGGGCATAGTGGTACCATAAGAGTCGCCCCGGGTATCTGATACCAGTGAGAATCTTTCCCATGGTATCTCATCCCCGTGAGAATCATGCCCTTGGTATCTTATACCCGTGAGACTTATGCCCTTGTATCTGATACTCATGGACTGAGGCCTTGCCGGACAGCTGACCTTGCAGCTGTGCCCCGGGTTCAGTGCCATGATGACTTTAGCTGACCGGCATGCTGACCAGGTTAACCGTACGTTATATGCCTTATCATGGCATGCACTGCATGGCTGCGGGTATGATGAGCATGGCTTCATGCATGATGGGCATGGCTGAGGGCATGACGCTCAGGCTGTGCCTGGCCTTATGGCATGTGCTTTGGAATAAAGGACAATTATTAACACCTGGCGTCACCTGGCGCTTTGATGTGTTATAAGATGCATGGCAGCTCCATAAATGTGGAGATGCCAGTCATTTGATGATTAAAATATCACAGGCCTGACCTGCAGGCCTTAGATGTCATGGCCAGACTGAGCTTATGAGCAGCCTGACGACATCTCAATACCGAGGCAGTCTACTTTGCTTTTCCCCTCAGGGGATGTACTGCCGAATTGTTGTTTGACAGGAGGGTGCCAGTACATACAGTCTTAAAGCTGTATGGCTCTGGTGAGAATAATATGAGCTACGACCACGGTAACGTAAGTGAAGGTGCAGCTGCCCATGCCATGCTTGAGGTTCTGCCCTACAACCATGATGAGCACTATATGCAGCTTTTCAACATGTCTCTTGAACTCAAGAGCTATGGTGAGTATCTGGATGACAGTGATGAAGACATCCCTGATGAGCTGCTCGAAAAGGTCGATCAGACCGTAGTTGACTATCTTAAGGGAACTCACCTGCTGGTATGTTTTGCCCATGATGACAGCGGTCAGCGCCGTCTGGCCGGTCTGCTGTCAGCAAGTGTCACTCCTTATGAGGATATCAAAGCCAAAAAGGCCGCCTCTGTTGATCTGACCGCTCTGCAGATACAGCTTATCCGTCAGGCTTCCAGCGGCAATTCCGACAGCGGCGCCCAGAATGTCTCTACAGCCAGTCTGCTCGAGGCAGCCCTGGCCTCTGCAAGGTCAAGCTCACCGGATCCTCAAGGCGTCGACGGCTCTGACTCATCCTCAGCAGATGGCGATGGCAGCGCCGGGGGCTCATCTGGCCAAAAGACCCGTGACCCTGGCTGCTACCTGTACGTCAACCGCATTTATGTGCGCCCTGGCCACCGCCATCAGGGTGTAGCTACCAGCCTTATACATTCAGCCATAGAGCTGGGTTCATCGCTGGAAAAGAAGTGTCATAACGTCATTATTGCCACTATTGCCTCATATCAGGCTGCCCTGAGTCTCTACCAGCACTGCGGCTTTGTCATTACCGGGCAGTCTGGACTGCCATCCAATCTCAAAGCCAAACCAGGCAATATCTACTTAAACTACAGCCTTGATGCTCAGGAACAGTCGCAGTAACTGTGAGGCTGTAACTTAAGTTCCGGGCACCGGCTTCATTCAATGACTGAAAGTCAGTGACTGTACGTCAGTGCCCGGCCCCCAGCGGTTCCGGAATCCCTGCGGTGCGACCTGCTCCAGTAAGCTGCACTGCACAGCGCTGTATGAGGTCACGGGCAAAAGACCGTACCAGATGGTGCAGCTTAATTTGCACCTGATTTTGACAAAGAGGCCAGACACTTTTGGGTGTCTGGCCTCTTTGCTTTTGTTCATAAAGAACAGGGCTGGATAAAATCACTTTGACTGCAAACAGCCATATATGGGCGCTGCCCCTGCCCGACTCTGCCCTTGCTCTTCCTGCAAGGCCCCGTTACGGGATGCTGACAGAGCATGCGGCGGCGCATGCAGCGGCGCTTGCAGCTTAGCTTTATGTGCTGCTGGCGCCGGTCTGTGACTGGCTGCTGTCATCGACGTCGTCGTGGCTGCCTGCTGTATCAGGGAAAAGCGGTTCGTAACGGCGGAAATAGAGGTACAGTGCCAATGCTCCCACGGCTGCCAGAATGGCACCAAATATAGTGACCCAGCTCATGTGCATATTGAGCTCAAAAGGAATACCACCTGCCCAGGCTCCAATGGCATTACCAAGGTTAAAAGCCGCCTGGACCAGAGAGGCTCCCAGCAGCAGGCCGCCAGGTGCAACTCTGAGGATAGACACCTGCTCAGGGGAGGAAATGGCAAAGAGCATACCGGCAGCCACACAGGCCAGAATAATCAGTACCACAGGATTCTGACCAAAGGCGGCTATGCCCAGCAGTACAAAAATGGTAATGAACTGACAGACAAAGGCTACCTTGCCAGGTGTATAGCGATCGCACAGACGTCCTGATACCAGATTGGCAATGACCATTGATATACCCATGGCGGCCATGATGGCTGATACATACTGCAGTGGCAGACCGGCATAGTCGGTAATAAGCGGGCTTATGTAGGAGTGCATGCAGAAAATACCAGCATTGCCAAACATGGTAGCTGCCAGCACCAGCCATGGAGCCGGATGTCTTAAGAAGACAAACTGTCCCTTAAAGCCGGTATCCTCGATTTTGCCAACATCACGTACCCACATGATGGCGCTGACCAGCACAATAATGCCCCAGACAATGACCAGATAGAAAATAGTGCGCCAGGACAGACTGTGAGCCAGAGCTGTACCCAGAGGTACGCCGAAAATATTGGATACGGTCATGCCGGCCACCATGATGGACACGGCTGAGGTGCCCTTGCCCTTTGTTGCAAGGCGCTGGGCAATGATTGAGCCCACACCAAAATAGGCACCATGGGGCAGGCCGGCAATAAATCTTGCTCCGAGCATGGTCTCAAAGGAAGGTGCAAAAGCCGTAAGCACATTACCCAGAATATGGACCACAATGAGCAGCAAAAGTATGCTCTTAAGGCGCATACGGCGCATGACAATAATGCAGAAAGCACCTATGGCCACGCCTATGGCATAAGAAGAAATGGCATGACCGCTCTGAGCAATGGAGACATCAAAGTCTGCAGCCCAGTAAGGGAGAAGGCCCATGGCCACATACTCGGCAATTCCCAGTCCCAGGGTGCCAAAAGCAAGCGCAATTAAGCCACGAATCATAATAGTCACTGTCCTCAAGCAAAAGCTGAAGCAAAAAACACCACAGTCTGCCATCCCCGGCAGCACCTGGCGCAGCCAGGCATGGCAAGGACCTCTGGGAGAGAGCCCGCGCCGCCTGAGCTGCCCATGGGCTGAGTCCTGGCGGATCCCCGGGGCTGTTAAGGCCAGAATATCAAGGCAGCCTGTCAGGTGTAAGGCATTAAATCAAACGATCATTATGCCCAGAAAAACAGGGCTGCGAAATGTGCAGGTCAATTGAGTGTACAAAACGTTATTGCAGTGCGCCCAGTTATCTGATCATGCTCACAATATTCACCTGCATTGACAAATGCTCAGTCCCACCCGGAAAGCCACAGGAACTGTACCATAACCTCCTGGACAGGGCAGCGAGGCTCATGGCAAGGGCTGTCACTCCCATGGTAATACCAGCCACATCCTGAGCAAGCCAAAGTGGCTGCCTGTCCCGACAGGCCTGCCCGGCGGGGCCAGGGCATGCTGCCGCTACGGCAGGCCCGTTTATTTACGGCCGACAGCAGTGAGTGCCGGGCAGTCAGCTGACCATGAGCTTACTTACGGAAATGCATACACAGCCATGGCGTTTGCAGCCTGGGCATGAAAACTCAGCCATGGTGCATGCAGCCAGGGCATGCAAACTCAGCCATGGCGCATGCAGCCTGGGCCTGCAAACTCATCAATGGCGCTTGCAGCCTGGTCCTGCATAAACAGCCATGACGCCTGCAGCCTGGGCCTGCAAACTCATCAATGGCGCTTGCAGCCAGGGCCTGCATACACAGCCATGTCGCATGCAGCCTGGGCCTGTTTAACAGACAGCATGGTATGCACGACTTGCTGAGTACAGGCATAGGGGCTATTATGTGCCTGTTTTTACAGGTACGTTTTACGCTTGATGATGGCGTACCCCTGAGGCAGCTTAGCTGTCGTAGTTGTTCACGAGATCACACCATGCAGAATTTTGCCGCAATCGACTTTGAGACGGCCAACAGCAAGCGCAGCAGTGTCTGCTCTGTTGGCGTTGTGATTTGCCGAAACGGGTCCATAGTAGAGGAAATCTACGAAATGATTCGTCCAGTACCGGACTATTTCAGTCAGGCATGCATCAATGTTCACGGTATAAGACCACGTGATGTTGCCGCTGCTGACCCTTTTCCTGCAGTATGGTCCCGCATTGAGCCCCGCATATCAGGCCTGCCTCTGGTAGCTCATAACCGTGCCTTTGACCGCAGCTGTCTGCAGAATGTGTTTGAGGCATATGACATGATCTATCCTGACTACGAGTTCCACTGCACCCTGCTTGCTGCCCGCCGTCTGCATCCTGAGCTGCCCAACCACCGTCTGAACACCCTGTCCAGAATCTACAATATTGATCTCCAGCACCATCAGGCCCTGTCTGATGCCCGCGCCTGTGCCAGCCTGGCGCTGCAAATCCTGTAGCTGAACTCAAGTCCAACCCCCGCCCATCTGACACGCGTCAGCAAGCAGCTGCCCTGCCGGGCCGCATGCAGCCACAGCCGCTGCCCTGCAGGGCACGCATACAGCCACAGTACCAGCCCGTCCCAGGTGTTATGAAGCACTGGCCCTGCCATACCTTAACAGGCTGTGGGTGGATTACTGCAGACTGGGCTCGACCGGGACTGACCAGGCCTGCTGCCAGACTGCTCGGATCGGAGGTTCTGCCCAAAAGAAAAAGGCTTATGACAGCATATGTCATAAGCCTTTTTCTATGTCTGACAGCCAGACCGGTGGACAGGTTAAGCTCCTGCCTTATACCTCATGCAAGGGCATAAGGTATAAGCTTGTGGCACGTAAGAGCAGCGCAGGATGCCACTGACTGCCATGGAGATGGCAGAGCAATTACTTGCTCTTCTTGTCGGTGCCGGCCTTTTCTGCGGCTTGATCCTTGGCAGGAGTCTCAGCTGGCTTTTCAACAATGGCAGGGCCTACGGACTCAACCTCAACTTCCCAGATGTATGGCTGGCCGAACTCCAGAGAGGAGGTACGCCATAATGGCTGCTCATTCTGTAAGGTGGTATCAAATACCAGCTTTACATGATCGCCTGCGGACAGACCGGCAGTAAGGATCTTCATCTGTGGGTTTAAGTTGGCGAAATTGAGCTCCTCATGATAGAAGCCCAGTACATTGCCCTCAAGGTCAATGCGCTTGGTCAGGATACGGGCAGAGGTGTCATCACCAATCTTCTTGCCATCGCCGCTGTTGCCGCGCTCAAGGAAAATACGGTAACCGCCGTGCTGACCAAAGGCAGCATCGGTGAACTTCTCAACACCCTCGATTGAGGCAACTTCCTTGAAGAACTCATTGGAGCGCAGCAGATTCATCTGATACTGGGTAGCCTCGGCTACAGCACCTGCATCATACAGGGCATGTGGCTTGAAGGTACAGGCAACACCTTCCTTGGAGTAAACAACAGGACTGTTCATGTCACAGTACTTGGCAACAAATACCAGAGAACGGGCCTCATTAAGGGCGTTCTGGTTGGCCATTAACTGAGCCTGAGCCTCTTTTTCAGCGGCATCTTCTTTCTTGTCCTTCTTGCCTTTGCCCTTGTTCTGATCGGCCTTCTGCTCATCAAGAATTGGCTGTGGAACATAGGCTACGGTGTCACCAAGAACACACTTGACGTTGTTCACATCCATGGTGAAGCAGACATGATTACGTCTGTTGATATCAGAAGATGAGGTAACCAGAGCTACGCTGTCCTGAGTACTGGCAGCAGCCGGAGCAGACTTAGTGTCTTGAGCAGTGGCGTTGGAATCGTTGCAGGCAGTAACAAGGAGAGCTGCACACAGTGAAGACAATACAAAAGACTTGCCCATTGGGCTATTTGAACTAAGCATGAATGATGCCCCGTGATAAAACAAAACAACTGCGTTACTTTAGCCCTTTTTGATTAGCCAAATCTTAGGACAGCTCATAATCTGAGCTCATTGCCCTGATGACCCGGCACCAGGGCGTGCCAGGACAGGCCGGGAAACCGGAGCCCAGGGCCAGAAATTCCTGCAGCACAGTACAGAGGAATATGCATACACAGCGCAGCATTTATCAGCGCGGGCCAGACATGAGTGAAGGCTAAAGCAGATATTGAGCCCGTCTACAGCCCCAGCAGGCGCAGCACAGGCAGAAAAACGTTTGCACAAAGCGATGCAGCATACAAAAGACAGCCGCAATGCCGTGCCCAAACTGTTCACGTCAAACCTGCTATTTTATCCCAAAAATCAGCATAGATGCATGACGCTGCAGTGAAAAATGACAATAACAGTACGTATTACCTTTTTAAGCCCGGCTCTCAAATATGCAAATATTAATTTGGAAAAGCAACTGAGCAGTGAGCAATGAGCAATGAGTATCACGTACTTCCAGTGCGACAAAACAAGTCTGTCATCCCATTAATCCGATGCGCAAGTCATAACAACAGGCCAGGATCATCACAGAAATCAGCCCGGTCAAATCAGAACTTATTTATGACAAAAACTGTCTGAAATCTCAGGGCCGCCCGCGATATGACAGCTCCCTGCCATGGAAACAACGCAAGAGTGGGATTACAGCCTGTGCAAAAAGTGCATGTTAATCAAGGGCTCGGGACTGGCCTTTAATCAGGAGGCTGGCCCGGCAAGCCTGCTCCCCAGCACAACATACACCCGGCAAGGCACAGAAAGCAGGCAGGTAAGCCCTGGCAAGACCAATGATAGCGGTCAAGGTCTAATCGCTCTCGCACTGACTGGAAAACATGGACAGGTCATGCACTTGCAGATATCAGAGCATGGCCGCGAAGTGATGGGGTAAGACATGCCCATGCTTATAAGCAAAATGGCGGAAAACAGCTGTATCAGGCATGCCAGGCAGAGGACTTGGCAAGGCTGGAAACGGATAGGTGTCAGGCATGCCAAGGCTGAGGGCTGGGCATGGCCGGGAACGGATGGGTATCAGGCCTGCCCAGGCTGAGGGCTGGGCATGGCCGGGAACGGTAATGGACCTGGCGGCGGGCGCCAGGCTGCCCTTGGGGCACAGGTGGGAGTGCAATCGGGATCAGGCCTGCTCTTTGAAGGCCAAAGTGCCGTTGCGCTCTTCCATGAAATCAGGAACCAGAATGATATTGGCAAGGCGTGGCTCCTCACCATCCTTGACCTCACGGATATTGTCGAAGAGCTGCTGAAGCTCATCAAGAGAGCCTCTGATCATTCCAGCCTGACCGTTGTGGCTTACCACATAGACGCTGTAGCCGTATTTCTCCATGAGATCACGCCACCAGGTGGTGCCGCCTGCAAGCTCCATAAGGTAAGGACAGAACTCGGCAAAGATAACAGGACGGAAGCCCTCGTCAAACATCTTCCAGCTGCCATTGAAGACGAACTGCTCGTGGCCCTCGACGTCAATGACAATAAGATCAGGCCACTGATCCTTGCCCCTGCCATAGAAGATATTTTCCATGGAGTCTGTCGGCACGGTGATTTTCTCAAATACTGTCTGGTCACGAGCCTGGTTATGGGTACTCAGGTGAATGGAGCTGCCGCCGTCGTTGTTGTGGTTGACGTGGAAATCAACTTCGCCCTCTTTGTCTGACAGAGCTATACCATGAACCGTAATCTGACTTTCAAGCTGGTTGATACGGACATTGTCCTTGAGCAGCTCCAGAGTTTCAGGATTAGGCTCAAAGGCATCGATCCTGACCCTGCCAGTCATACGGGCAGCCAGTACTGAGTACCAGCCAATATTGGCGCCGATATTAGCCATGGTAAAGCTGTCCTTATGCTCAGCAAAGATACGAATCAGCTCAGCGACAATCAGGCTATCATCAGGCTCCCAGCAGCCTCTGGTGGCAATAGCACTGGCAATATAGCCATGGAAAACAGAAGGATCAAAGGTGCGCATCAGGTAGGAAGAGAGGTCGCCACGCCATCTTACTCCCTCAGGCAGGGCTCTGTTGAGCTCACTCTCATCACGCAGCTTCATATTTTTCACGGCCTCAGGCAGTCTGATAAGACCAAAGAACTGATCAGGCTTCTTAAGACATACCAGATTGTAGGTATAAGATAGTAACTGATCTTCATGTCCGGCAAGGAAAGCTTTAAGTTCATCAGGACCGGAAAATGATTTGCCTGCCGACGCTGCAATCAGCTCCTTTGACATCTGACACTGGGTATTGAGCAGACGGAAATTGATGCCCAGATCATCAAGAGCCTTACAGGTAAGAAGTGAGCGCTCGGCCTGACTTAACTTTCTGCGCAGTTCAGCATCCCAGAACTCAACAGTGGAACTGGTAATAACCCGGCATATGCCCGGATCGCCGCCATTGATGGCGTAGTGTGGAGTGGCAGTGACGATTTCAATATGAGCACCATGAGCGCAGATGCGATAAAGCTCAGGCAGCAGCCACATCAGGGACTTGCCCTGCTCCGGGGCCATACGCTCAAGGGTGTAATGAAAACGTGCCTCACAGACAGAATTGTCCTTAATATCGGACAGCTTAACGTCCCATGAAAATGGCCTGTCTGAAGCCTTGTCTGTCTTCTTTCCCCGGCTTGCCTTTACCACCATGTCAGCGGTATTGATAAAGCCACCTGAGGAAAAAGTCTCATCACCAAAATTAAGAGCGATCATCGTCTTACACTTCTCAAAATCAAAAAAAGCCCCCTGACAGGAGCCATAAATGGCCCTGATGGGCCATATACTCACAGCCACATGACGCAGCTGAGCAGCGCTACACGCGCGTCTGCGAGCACAGTGTGCAGCTCATGCAGCTCTGCGCCTGCGATGCCTGTAAGCATAATCTGCAGCAATCAGAGCAAAACCGCATGCCATCCGGACAGCTCACCCTGGAGCGCATCTCATGCAGTGCCGCATCTCCCCCTGGGTCGCATATCATACTGTGCTGCATATCATACTGCACCGCATCCCATACTGTGCCGCATCTCGTGCGGTGCCGCATATCATACTGCTCAAAAGCATATCTGTGCAGCTTTCAGTGCAAAAGTATCGGACAGGATCACCTTTATGACCAATTGTCTGTCCAGCCACTCAAGTCATGCTCCTTCTCAAGACGTTTACCGCCATGTGCAAACTGAGAATACCTGGTCCACCTGCAGGCCATTTCACATCCTGCAAGTACTGGACACTGGCCGGGCACGGCATGGGCACGGCATGGGCACTGGCCGGGTACTGCCGTGTCTAACGACAAAGCGATCTGGCCCGGCATGGCCGGGACATGTGCTTTATAAAGCAAAAGTCCCGGAATGCCAGCTGCTGCAGCAGTTCCGGGACCTGATTTAACTCACAGGTGCAGGTCTGAAGCTCAGCTGTATTGAGTAAGACCTGATGCGTAAGTTGACCTGTAATGCCAGCCTTTATGTGGCATGACGGTGCTGGGCTGGTTAATCAATCTGCAGCGGAGACTGAGACTTGACCAGTGAATCCAGCTCATTGAGCTGAGTGAGGAAAGGATTGAGCAAGGCCAGTGGCAGAGCACTTGGACCATCACACCTGGCCTGATCCGGGTCAGGGTGAGTCTCAAGGAAAATGGCAGCTATCTTCTGGGCGACACCTGACTTGGCAAGCTCCAGGGCCTGAGCACGACGGCCACCTGATGCTGCTGCATCTGAGGCACGGCACTGCAGAGAGTGGGTTACGTCAAACACAATTGGGGCACCGTTGCTGACATTTTTCATGACAGTAAAGCCCAGCATGTCCACTACCAGATTGTCATAGCCAAACTGGGTGCCACGCTCACAGAGCATCACCTGCTCATTGCCGCACTCGGAGAACTTTTCAATAATGTTAACCACCTGATTTGGTGACATGAACTGAGGCTTTTTGACGTTGATAACCTTGCCGGTCTCAGCCATGGCATTCACAAGATCAGTCTGCCTTGCAAGAAAGGCCGGCAGCTGCAGCACATCAACATAAGGTGCTACTTCATTACACTGATACGGCTCATGCACATCAGTGATGACAGGCACATTAAACTCTTCCTTGATGCGATCAAAGATCTTCATACCCTCATAAAGGCCAGGACCACGGAAAGAGTGAACCGAAGAGCGGTTGGCCTTGTCGAAACTGGCCTTGAAGATAAAGTTCAGACCAAGGGAGGCGCAGGTCTCCTTGTAAACCTCGACAGTGCGGGCAGCAAGGTCGTAATCCTCAAGCACATTAAGACCACCAATAACGGTAAGAGGCAAGTCATTGCCAATCTCAAAGTCTGCTACTTTAATTCTCTTATCACTCATAACAACCTCTTCCTAAAATACTTTATAAAGTATCAACCTGTCATATAAAACAGATAACAGCGCACTCAGTTCACAGCCACCATCACGGCAGCCACAGGTCAGCTCACCTCACAGGTACGTGTACCGCGTCACATGCGGCCGTTCCCGTCAGGGCACGGCATCAGCCTTTAATGCATGTTACTGCATCAGGCTGCAATGCTGACCGTCGTCCTGCTGGCAGCATACTGTAACGGGCCTGTGCAAGGGTCAGCGCAGCTGTCCCATGGTGACACGGTCATTACCGCTAAGGTCTTTTACCGTGCTGACGTTGTCAAAGCCTGATGAGCTCAGTACAGCTCTGACGGCCTCTGCCTGATTATATCCATGCTCAAAGAGCAAATATCCACCTTTGACCAGATATTGACCAGCTTTATCAGCAATGTGGCGGATATCATCAAGGCCATCCTGTCCTGACACCAGTGCAGTAAGCGGTTCAAACCTGACATCGCCCTGAGTAAGATGCGGATCATGCTCCTCTATATAAGGAGGATTGGATACTATCAACTCAAAGCAGCTGCCCTGAGGTAAAGGCTCAAACCATGAGCCCTCATAGAAGTGCACCTCAAGATTATTAAGCCGGGCATTTTCCCGGGCTACCTCTAATGCCTGAGCGGAACGCTCTACTGCGCTGGCAATAATGTGCCCGGCTGAATGCTTGATGGAGAGAATAATGGCTCCACTGCCTGTGCCCAGATCAAGAACTCTGGGGGCTGGGCCAAAATCATGGCTGCTGACAGCTTTCAGAGCCTGCTCTACCAGAACTTCAGTATCAGGACGAGGAATCAGAGTATGTTCATTGACCTTTAAGGTAAGCTCCCAGAAGTCACGCTCACCCAGCAGATGAGCCACGGGATGCCCTTTGGCACGGGCGGATATCAGGCGCTCAAACTCCTGGGTCCTGTCTGGATCAACCTCACTGTCGTCCATTGTGATTAGCTGAACCCGGCTTAAATTACAGGCCTTCATCAGCAAGAGTACGGCATCAAGGCGGTAGCTCTCTGAGCCGGCTGCCTTGAGCTCTTCAACGCCCTTGCGCAGCAGTTCTCTAATAATCATGGCACTCTCTCCAGTTCATAACGGTATTTGTCCATAAATAATAACAGCAGATACCCACTCAGTGCCTTACTGATCTGCAGGCAGGTCACGATACACGCATGATAACCGATAAGGAACTGTAAGCAATTAAATTGATCTTTTAAAACCATTGATTCGATAGTTCCAGAGAGGAAATGGCCCAATGGGTTCCATGTCTATCGATTTCATCTGGGCATCACTGATTTTGATGCCTGTTTCA